>NZ_JBHNMF010001059.1:0-938 GCF_048562965.1 Thiolapillus sp.
GGCAACGATGACAGGTACATCATCGGCACGTGCGTATTTGTTACAAGCCTGTCATCGATACGATCCGGATCTGGCGAATATCCAACAACACGTTGGAGACCCAAGGGACTGCCTTTTATCCAGTTAATCCTTTGGATATGTTTATCCAACTCATCCTTCGCTTCACCTCGGAAACGGCGGCAGATTTCAGCGACCTCAGCAACAGTACGGGCCAGCTGCAAGCGCTTACATTCGATAATCTGAATTTCTCCAGTAGGTTTCCATGCCAACACATCGACGTCACCGAGTTCGGCAGGAGCACCCAATTCAGTCATCTGGACTTCATTGCGCACCTCCCACCCGATCTGGCGTAGTTGGTCAGCAACTGTGCGGGCAAATTCAAGCCCCCTCTCGCTGTTTACTGCCCCTATGTACTGTTTCATTTCAGCGGATATGAAAAACTCCTGTGGCAGATGCCCTCTTTCTGATCTTTCCAGTAAGTAACCGAATCCTAGCCTAAGTGCGCCAGCTCCGAAGAATACCTTGTCATCATCATGTTCACCGAATAAAAGAATAGGCTTCGCTGTCGAAGAAAGTCTGCGCCGAAACCGCCAGGGAATGATATCTTTCATCCTGAAGCCTGGCGGCGGCTTATCCCAGGCAGGGCGATGAAAGATACCGAAAGTCCGTATGAATGCTTCGCAGGCCTCGGATGACAGCCCTCGAGTCTTACTCAATCTCGTTTTTAGATCGCCGAGCGTCGTCTCCACAACTACGTTTTGAAACTCGACCGCTAAATCCATGAGCTCCGCTAAGCCATCGACTGCCTCATCTGGAGTTAAACCAAACTCAACCTGAAAGGCACGTATAAAATCAGCAGAGAATACTTCATCAGCTCTCGTTCGCTCGGCGGGATGCTCATCCCGATACAGTTTGGTATACCTGCCCGCCGCTCCTTC
>NZ_JBHNMF010001060.1:0-938 GCF_048562965.1 Thiolapillus sp.
GGATAACCATGGCGTTATGCTTCCTCCAGGTTTTGCGTGAGCCAGTCGTTCAATATCTGGCGGGTTCGGAACAAAGGATAGCTCCTTTTTGGAATATAATCACATGGTACCCGACAGCTAATCTCAAGCTGGCCCATTGCAAAGATAGAAACTGCGGAGGTAGGACGCTCACGGTTGTCGATGGTCTGCTCGCTGATGTGGGCAAGCACTCATCACTGGCCCTCGATGCTAGCGGTAACCCGGTGATCAGCTATTTCGATGAGACAAACAGAGATCTCAAGCTGGTTCATTGTAACGATCCAGATTGCAGCGGCAGTAAAAGTGTCGTCACGATCGACAGCACTGGCACTGTGGGGATGTTCACTTCCCTCGTCCTGGATGCCAGCGGCGACCCTGTTATCAGCTATTACGACAACATTAACCATGATCTCAAGCTGGCGCACTGCTACGATCCCAACTGCACCGGCGGGGGTGAATCAATCGTCGTAGTCGACAACAATGGATCTGTAGGCAGGTACTCATCTCTGGCCCTGGATGCCATCGGCCAGCCAGTGATCAGCTATTGGGATAATATCAACAAGTCTGTCAAGCTGGTCCATTGCAACGACCCCAACTGTTCTGGCGGTAACGAGTCAATTGTCACGGTCGATATTACCCAAGATTCGTTCTCGTACATCTCACTGGCCCTGGACGCCAGCGGCAACCCGGTGATCAGCTACTTTGGTGGCATCAATGGTGGGCTCAAACTCGCCCATTGCAATGATGCGAACTGCATAGGTAGCAGAACGATCATCATGGTCGATAGTAGTAGCAACAACGCAAGTGTGTCTTCGGCCTCGTGATAGATTTTGGGACATCCCAGTCCCCAAAATCGACTCGGCCTTTGACAACCTATTGGTGCCCCAGCCGTCCTGGTCACCAAGCACTACGCAACAACT
>NZ_JBHNMF010001061.1:0-938 GCF_048562965.1 Thiolapillus sp.
AGTGATCAGCACTTCGACCTCGCCACTCTCCAGCTCCACTCGGATCAGGCGCGCCTGCAACGGCTCGGTGGGCAGATAGCCCTCGCGACACTGCCGCGCACTGGCCGCACTGGGGGTCAGGGAGACGATACGCTCCTTGACGCCATCATGCACAAAAGCCTGGACTTCAGAATGAAAATTATGCCGCACCCGAGCACAGTAATGTCGTTGCTCCACCGCATGAAAGGCAAACAGCCAAAAGGCCGGGTAACCTCTGTCATAAAGGAACAGGTCGTCCGGCTGAGAAAACAGCAGGTACTCACTGGCCAGCTCACGCTCACCGGTCGCATACGGCACCATGTCCGCCTGAATGGTTTGCCCATTCAGCACATCATGGAGTCGGGAGAAGCGTGCCAGGGGCACACCACTGCCACGCGGCTTACCAAAATAATCCGCAATGGCCGGAGTATTGGGCAATCGAGCGGTAGAGCCATCCACCGCCAGTACACGAAACCCTTGCCAACGCCGCAGTGCAATCTGCTCATTGGCCGAATCTAACAGGGCATCGTTCAATCGAACCAGCGCTTCGGGCTTGAGCTTTTTCCGGGCACGGCAGAAAGCCGCTTCCGATACCGGCGCACCGGCCAGCGGGTCACCGGTGATCGTTTCAAAAAATGGGTCGGGTTCGTCCCGATGGGTTCCCTTGCGCAGATTAAGCAGCAAGGTGACCAACTGAGGCAATGGCAAGGCACGATGACGGGTGAAATCCTGCTCGGAGCACCGTGCTTTCTGAAGAAAGGCCGCTGAAGCCAATATTTATCTTATGGGCGTATAGATGTTCTTAAATGATCTTCTCCAGTGTGGTGCGATCAGTGGTGGAAAAAGCGGGGGTCGAAGTCATTTGAGGCTCCTTGATGTGCTGTTGAGTTGGTTCTTCTCCGCTTTGATGAGTGAGCTTT
>NZ_JBHNMF010001062.1:0-935 GCF_048562965.1 Thiolapillus sp.
CAGGGTCGAAGATCCTACGGCTCAGGATACTGTCGATGAAGCCTTGCAGGGCATCAGGACTGAGACCGTGCTTTTCGGCGATGACGGCCAGTTCCCGGGCGTTCTTCTCCGCCTTGAAGCGGTCGTAACCCTCGCGGATGGCCTGCTCGTCCAGCCCCTTGCCTTCCGTGAGGGTGTTGATGTATTCGATCATGTCCTCGCGCTCGTCGAGGAACTTTGCATTGCCGGCCAGCAGGCCGATGAGTTGCTCACGGCTTATCTTCTGCTTCCTGGGCGGCTGGCCGGTGAAGCGGGCGATGAGTTTCATGATGTAGTCATAGTCGATGAGCGCAGAGTCGAACAGCACGAACTCGAAATCGAGCTGCCGGATGGGGTCGTTGGGGTCTGGCGTCTTCTCCTGCCTGGCTTTGAGCTCCTGGGCAACATCGAGATAGACGCCCCTGAAGGCGCGCAGGTCATCTTCCGGCAGCAGTTTATCAATGGTCTCGCGCAGTTCAGGATCGAGATCGGTGTACTGGTCGAGCTGGGTACGGATGCGCTGCACTTCCCTGAAGCAGTTGATGAAGGTGGCGCGGGCCTCGTCACCCTTGAGGCTGGCGACTTCCCCGGGCCTGCAGTCCACGCCCTGGGATTGCATGAAGTTTCACCGGGCAGTAGGATTAAACACTATGATGGACTGATAAAAGGGGCACAGGAGGCCTATTCAGAGTATCTGGAAAAGAGCAAGGAACTAGACAATCTCGATAATATCGTGGATAGGATATGAGAGCTATAGAAAAACAGAAATATTGGAGACATCCATGATTGATATAACACGAGGTTTGAACAAGAAACCAGTGGCTTCGGTGGCTCTTATAGAGCATCTCAGGCAATTAGATGAGATAGAAGGAGAATGCTTCTTTGGGTATCCACTGATTGCAACGCCTGAGGGAGGG
>NZ_JBHNMF010001063.1:0-935 GCF_048562965.1 Thiolapillus sp.
GTTGGGTCAATAGCATAGACTCGGCGTACTATGATGTCAAGCCTCTACAGACATGAAAAAGCGATTGTAGATCCATGGAGGCAGGCTTGTACTCATCTTAGGGGTGAGTAGTTACGTCGAAGCTCACATTTTGTGAACAGTCCTGCGCGCCACTGACAACCAGTTCACTGGTGGTCTTGGCAGCCACATACAGAAGGCAAGGCTCACCCATGGGCGTCAGGTGCGCCGTCAGGCCGATATCGGGGTTGGTCACCCATTTGAAGGTCTCGCCCAGGGGGATGCGCGCCTCGCCATCCACCAGCCGGGCGCTGCCCCGGGTATAGGTGGCCACTTCGTCGCCTTCCGGCGCGGCATAAACAATCACCTCGTCCTTGTTCTCCGGGTGGTTCTGCACGAAACTCACACTGCCGGAGCCCTTAATCTTGTAGGTGTCGTGGCCGACACGGGCGTAGGTATGACTGGTCAAATCCATGAAAAAACCGCCCATGGTATTGCCATAAGCCCGAATACCATTATCACCATACCCGACATAGGCATAGCCCGAACTGTCGGCATCGCCGAAATAACCGCCCCCATCATCGCCATAAGCCTGAATACCATAATAACCAGAACCGACATAGGCTTGGCCCGAACCGTCGGCATCGGCGAAAAAACCGCCCCCTTGATTGTCGGAGGCTGTGATGCCCCAGGGCAATGCCGCCGACGGTGCCGCCAGCAACAGGAACAGACCCAGGATGGATAATGTGTGCGTTTTCATTGACCTTCTCAATCTAATCTCTCAGACGCTATTTACGATACTTCTCTTTTAACTATATGCAGGGAAAGCGTTGCTGGCTGGATTTACACATTGCTCAATTGATTTGTATCAAAGGAACGGGCGCTTTTTGGAGCGATTTGTTTTTTGCAGGCGTATTTTGTTGAGTCAAACAGAAGGG
>NZ_JBHNMF010001064.1:0-935 GCF_048562965.1 Thiolapillus sp.
TACCTCCACCATGTGCTGCAGCACATCGGCAATGCCAGGACGGTTGAGGACATTGAAGCCCTGCTACCCTGGAAAACGCCTCTCAAAAAGATGCAAGAGGGCTGATTGTTTGGCGCTTACCAAAGATATTCATAGCACCTCCCTGCCCTCCGCGATATTGATCAGCCTCGGGAAGCTCAGAATGGCTGGCCTGCGTTACCTGCGGCAACAGACCCTTGCCGTCCAGATCAAAGCGAAGGAGACTGTTCGGCACAGGAGGTTGCATCTATGCCACCTCCTGCGGGAAAAGCTGCTGCATCAGGCCTTTCTTGAGGTTCTTGAGGGCGTCGAGCTTGTGCGACTCCAGCCCGATCACCTCGTCAAGGGAGGAGAGGCAGTGGGCGATTTTTTGTTGTTCGGTAGTCTCGGGCGGTATTGGAACAGGGTATTCTTTTATGGAGTTGATATCTCCGCGGGGCATTTTCACTCCCTTCGCCCCTGCCATGACGTAATTAATGAAACGATTATTCTTTAAAATGTGGGCAACGTATTGTCCGCCTTGGGAGTTTCTAGGTCTAAACACAAGAACATCATTTGATGCCCCGCCAGAGAAGTTGGCCGCCCAAACTTTTTTTAAGTAAGGTCGAATATTTGCGAGCAAAACATCCCCTGCTTGAAAAGAAGACACTGAATTAACAGTTGGGAGTTTGTTTGCAACAGCTACCCCGCCAAAATCTTGCAGAATATTCTCCGTGCTCACATAGTTGACATTCGAAATATCCTTGAGTTGTACCCTGTCATTGACAAGGGGGCAATGGCCTCTAGAGGTATAAATTCCCACGCCCCCGCCTCCCGAAAGTCGGGAAAGCGCAGGCGGGGTGTGGTTTCGCCCTCGGCGGGGAAGAGCTGCTGCATCAGGCCCTTCTTGTGCTGTTTCAGGGCCTGGACCTTTTTGG
>NZ_JBHNMF010001065.1:0-934 GCF_048562965.1 Thiolapillus sp.
CACACTCTCTCTCCTCCCTCCCCCTCTCTCTCTCTCCCTCCCCCTCCACCCCCCATACACACATACATCTATCACAGTGTAAGGAAGAGAAGGCTACTGGGACGGGAAAAGATGCGTCTTTAGAGCCGATTTGAAGGCTAATGTAGAGTTGGAATGACGGAGTGAGATCGGGAGAGAGTTCCATAGAACAGAGGCCTGATACGAGAATTTGCGTTGTCCAAAGGATTTCAGACGGAATGAAGGAATGCGAAGGAGACGGGTGTCAGAGGAAGAGCGCAGCTGTCGAGAAGGAATGTAGAACTTCAGGAGGTCAGACAGATATGACGGACCATCGTTGTTTACAGATTTAAAGGCAAGGAGAAGCAGTTTGTATTCAATTCTTTGTTCAACAGGAAGCCAGTGAAGAGTGTGAAGGACGGGAGATATGTGATCAAACTTAGGAGTTCGACAGATGAGCCTTGCAGCATTGTTCTGAACTTTTTGAAGTTTGTGAATGAGCTGCTTAGGACAGCCAGCGAGTAGGGAATTGCAGTAATCA
Source organism: Thiolapillus sp. (assembly GCF_048562965.1). NCBI lineage: Bacteria > Pseudomonadati > Pseudomonadota > Gammaproteobacteria > Chromatiales > Sedimenticolaceae > Thiolapillus > Thiolapillus sp. Next base: position 539 of record NZ_JBHNMF010001065.1, read on the forward strand.
ATTCTGGACAGGACAAAAGCAGAAATCAGTGTCTTGAGAGCATCTTGTGACAGGTAGTGACGGATGGAATTGATTCTACGCAATTCAAAATAGCAGATTTGACAGGTGCGGGAGACATGTTGCTGAAAAGAGAGATTCTGGTCGAGGGTAACGCCCAGGTTGCGGACAGATGAAGAAAGATGAATCGAGGTTCCATTCAGATCGACAGAGAAAGGGAGAGACAGGCTTTTCTGGTTGTGTTTAGAAGTGATGAGAATCATCTCTGTCTTATCAGGATTCAGTTGAAGTTTATTGTTGTGCATCCATGCCTGAACATCAGATATGCACGATTGTGAAGTCCTAATTATTTCCTGAAGCTGAGCTAGGTTGGCAGAAATGTAGAGCTGGTTATCATCA
>NZ_JBHNMF010001066.1:0-932 GCF_048562965.1 Thiolapillus sp.
TATAGGTCTTTGTCTCTCATAGGGGATTACGATAATCTACCCACTCCATTTGGGGAAGAGCCCAAAAATCTGCAGAAACGCTACCGCAATATCCTCACCCGCGGTGCAAAGCAGCTCCCGCCTATCCCGCCCAGACAAAACGGCAAACGGGGCCGGGTGGCCAAATCCGATGCGCACAACCTGTGGGAACGACTGAAGAAGCATGAGACGGCAGTACTGCTCTTCGCCAGACTCTCATACGTGCCGTTTACCAACAACCGGGCCGAACGTGACCTGAGAATGAGCAAGGTCAAACAGAAGGTGTCGGGGTGCTTCCGGACAAGAAAGTACGCCGAGGCCTATTGCCGCATCTCCAGTTACCTGCAGACCATGGCAAATCAGGGATACAATCCGCTGGTCGCCATTCAAATGGCCTTTTCGGGACAGCTCTATGCTGATAGGGGTGAGTAGTTACGTCAAAAGAATATTGAACGGGAACACACCGATGGCCGTTACCACATTCTGGAATGTGTTTACGGCAGTTTCGAACGCGCCTTGCCACTGCCGGATGATGTTATCGCTGACGAAGCCAGGGCCAGTTACAAAAGGGGCGTCCTGCGGATCGAATTGCCCAAGTCTTCTGCCGCGCGCCGACACAGGATCAACGTCAAGGTACAGTAAATAAGTCGATCCGGTCGCGAACCTCTCGTCTCTGACACGGTGTTGTTATTTGATATCACCTTTGAATGTCGGGCAAGCCTGCTGCGGCCTGCTCCAGGAGCTTGAATTGATGCTGATTACTCAAAATCGAAAATACGGAATCTTCGCAACACTGCTGCTGTTGATGGTTGTCGCACCACTGCCGGGGAACGCTGCGCCACCACCGCCAGCAGACAGCATTGCGCCCGTGCTTGAAAAAGTCCTGCCCGCCGTGGTGAACATCTCCACCAGCA
>NZ_JBHNMF010001067.1:0-932 GCF_048562965.1 Thiolapillus sp.
CTAGTGGGTTACCAGCAGCCCCATCATTACCCCGGTTGAAGGGCAGAAAGAAGGTGGACTCACCGGCCAGCTTGGTGGCCATGTAAATTTCGGAATCGGACAGGGCAAAGTGCACCACCGCGCCCCGCCGGAAGGAAAGCAGTGGCTCCATGCGCCCGGTGGTGGCGCTTTTGGGCTTGCGATCCACCCGGTACTGCTGTTTGGCGGCCTCCACCGACTGGGTGAAATCGGTCTTGATCTCCACCGTGGCCACCGGCAGGCCGTTGATGAAGAACACCAGGTCAATGGCGTTCTCGTTGTCCAGGGAATAGCGCAGCTGGCGCACCACCCGCAGGCGGTTGGCGGCATAGCAGTTATTCACTGTCTGGTTGCGGCTGTCCTCGGGCCGAGCCTGGCTCATGGCCAGGGTGCCCGCACCCGCCACCGAAAAGCCCCGGTGCAGCACCTCCAGGGTGCCGCCGGTCTTGGCAGCCAGGGTCTTGCCCAGCCGGTCCAGCACCGTGGATTCGGCATCCACGCCGTGAACCCGGCGCAGCTTCTCCCAGGCATCGGGTTGGGTATCCTGAATCCAGCCGATCACATCCTCGGGATAGAGGGCGCGGGCACGGTCGTAGTGTTGATGATCGCCTTCCAGCCAGCCTTGTTGTTTGAGCTGATCAACGATATGGGATTCGAGGTGGATTTCGTGGTGAGCTTCGGTCATCAGGCGGCCTCTTCGTTCCAGTCGCGCACGTCGATCTTACCGGTGACGGCGGCGGTAATCAGCGCAGCGCGCTTTTCCTTGAGCAGGTTGATGCTTTGTTGGGTTTTTTCGATGAGTTGGTCGATTTGAGTGGTTTTTTCGTCGAGGAAGGCCAAGCGTGTCTTCGGCCTCGTGATAGATTTTGGGACATCCCAGTCCCCAAAATCGACTCGGCCTTTGACAACCTATT
>NZ_JBHNMF010001068.1:0-932 GCF_048562965.1 Thiolapillus sp.
GCCATCAAAAACAACCCCTTGCCTCCGCTTTTTTCTTCCCATAACTCACCAATATTGGCCTTTTCCTGAGTATCCTCATTGGTTTCCAGATGCTCCCCTTTATACTCAATGACGAATATCCGTCCGTCATCCAGTAACGCCACAAAGTCAGGATAAAACCAGCCATCGGCCAAGGGCAGGCGAAACGAGGTCTTTGGTCGGCTTTCCAGGTTACGCACCCAGAATTTGACATTGGGATTCATGTCGATGGCGCGGGCGCACTCGAATTCTTCACCCTTGTTTTTCATTTCGCCAATTCGATGATTGCCGTAATAGTGCTTTTTGAATTGATAGCTGCCCCGATAGAAGAAAGTGGCTGGATACTGATCTTTGGGAAAAGCAAAGGCATATTCGAAGCTCACTTCCGGGCGAGCATCAGAGGCGAACAGGCTGGATTGATAACCCTTCTTACGGGCTTGTTCGCGGTATTGGTCGATTTTATCCACCAGCGCCTTTGCCAAACGGTACTTGGCTTGAACCAAAACGCCCAGTTCGACCCCTTTGTGATGCAGTTGATCAGCTACAACGCGACGGACAAATTCCAGCAAGGCCGGTTGCGGCACATCCTTGATACGACAGTGACGATCCAGCCAACGAGCTAAAACCCGCTCATCCCAAGGGGTATCCAGCCCTAATAATTGCTCTACACGCTGAGCTTCATTCAAGACTTCATACGTTACTTTGTTGCTTTTAACGTCCAGCTTGAATGCCTGGCTTTGTGATGTGGGATCAAACTCATGTTCTGAAAGAGTTGCTGGATAATCCAGAAGTTTCCAGTTGCCCAACTCCAGAAACAGCCCCTTTTCTGCAAGCGCCAGTTCACCTTGCCGGGAGATATAGACTTGGGGGACAGCGAAAGGAATGCCCTTGCTGGCGGGAGAGCTTAACCGTTC
>NZ_JBHNMF010001069.1:0-931 GCF_048562965.1 Thiolapillus sp.
AAGTTGTTGCGTAGTGCTTGGTGACCAGGACGGCTGGGGCACCAATAGGTTGTCAAAGGCCGAGTCGATTTTGGGGACTGGGATGTCCCAAAATCTATCACGAGGTCGAAGACACGCTTGGTGCAAGTGTTTACTCAAATGAGCTTTCAAGTGCCCCAAAATTCCTTTATTGCGTAATGCCGCAACGGACCAGGAATTATGGTCGCACCGTGCCTTGCACTGCTGCAACAGCCGGATACCAGTCTTATCTACAACGATTAGGTCAACGCCCTGTTCATCCGGGCCGATAGGCTCCACGGTGACCGAGCGGATCTCTTCGTTCAACAGCCGGAGAAGCTGCTTGGCAACCCAGCGACTCTCATAGCGGTTGCCGAGCTTTTCTGACATTCCGCCGGGTTCAAAAGCCATCTTGATTACCCACGTTATTCAGTCACGCAATGGGGGCACATTTTGCCGGCCATTCGTCTTTTCCTCCCCGAATTCATAGAATAACTGCAACGCCTGATGCTGAAAGGGAGTCAGTTGCCGCCTAGAATGGGTAGCTCTGACACCAACACCATACAGGCATGCACATGAGGCACTACAGGCAACTCACTCAAGAGGAAAGATACCAGATTACGGCACAGATCGCAGGTTCATTGGGGGAGGCTGGTTATCCGTTGGTCAGCCATGAATGGATCTACCGTCATATCGAACGTGACCAGAAAACGGGCGGCGATCTGCACAAACACCTTCGGCAGCGGCGCAAGCGCTACAGGAAGCGCTATGGCAGTCAGGAACCAAGCATGTCTTCGGCCTCGTGATAGATTTTGGGGCTCTTCCCCAAATGGAGTGGGTAGATTATCGTAATCCCCTATGAGAGACAAAGACCTATACGCCCAGATACTGGGAATCAAGAGTCCCTGGCAAGTATCCGGTGTAGAGCTGGCGC
>NZ_JBHNMF010001070.1:0-930 GCF_048562965.1 Thiolapillus sp.
TTATATCCTCGCCCTGCCATTTATGCAATTTGGAATATGACAAAGTAGAATTAAGGATTGGCACAAAAAACAACCGGAATTATTCAAAAAGAAAATCTATGATCTATCGGGACTTGACAGTGTAAGTTAATGACATTGGGGTTAACACTTTACATTGCAGTCAATACCTTTTTGGAATATATTTCGTGTGGAGTTTCGAAGAGTACAGAATAGGTCTGCACTTTAAAGTCATTAAAAATTGAAGGGCATCTCTATATGATTCTGTTTGAGTTTGAGGAGATTCGTGCATGAGGTCGGTGAGAAAAAGCCGAAGATCGAAGCAAATAGCCTGCTATTTTCAAGATTTTCAATAAAATTATCGCCGCCATCATGTACGCAGATGCTAATCATGAGTTAACTATAGAGGTGTCCTCAGTCTTTCTCGCTTACTACAGATATCAGAGGAGAATTCATCAACAAGATGAAATGGCAATCGCTGCCAGCCATGGAGAGCGAAGCGAAGGGTGGTAGACCCCAGTAGCCGCGAGGCCGCACTGCTTACCCGTCGTGCGCATAGCGCCAGAGGGGAAGCAAAGTAGGCATCCAAACGCGGCGTCCAGTCATTGGGAGACAAGTACGGAGCAGCAACGAGCTTGCGAAGTTGTTGTGTAGTGCTTGGTGACCAGGACGGCTGGGGCACGAATAGGTTGTCAAAGGCCGAGTCGATTTTGGGGACTGGGATGTCCCAAAATCTATCACGAGGTCGAAGACACGCTTGTGTTGTTGTAAGTGCCACTCTAAAACCGCTGCTATTTGCCGTATGGCGACGTTCGAGGTGGTACCAGTCTGATAAACTTGGTCTCCATAATAGAATTTGGAGCAACGGGTTTAACGGTGATTTTTGGGGTAATCCCGAGCAAGTTGACGTGGGTACGGGAACTTCTCCTTCCT
>NZ_JBHNMF010001071.1:0-930 GCF_048562965.1 Thiolapillus sp.
CTATACTCTGCCGGATGATTTTCCGGCGCATCAACCTGGCTCTCGTGAGCCTGCTCCTGGCGGTGACGGCCACCTGTGCCAGTGCAACGGATGCACTGAGCCAGGTAAGAAACATGCCCGAAGCTCCGCGCATTCCTGCTTCCACACTGAAGATCCTCACCGCCTGGCTGGCCATCGATCACTGGGGGCTGGATCACCGTTTCACTACGGACTTTTTTCTGGACGATGGCCAGGTGCTCTGGGTGAAAGGTTACGGCGATCCCATGCAGGTATCGGAAGAAATCGAGCGCATCGCTGTTCGCCTGAAAGCAAAGGGACTGACGGGCTTGAACGGCATCCGCCTGGACGGCAGTTATTTTGCATCGATGGCCGCTCGGACAGCGCCAACCCCTATGATGCCCCCGTGGCGGCACTGGCTGCCAACTTCAACACGGTAAATGTGCGCAAAACGGCCCGGGGCATCCGTTCCGCCGAACCCCAGACGCCCCTGACCGATGTTGCCCGGGAAATCGCCAGGAACCTGAAAAACGGCAGGCAGCGTGTGAACATCCGTGACAGCCGGCTCAGCGCGCGTTACTTCGGCGAGATCCTGCGCGCCAAGCTGCAGGAACAGGACATAGAGGTGACAGGCAGCATCAGCAACCAACTACTGCCCGGCGGGATACCCCTGTACTACCGGCATATGAGCAGCCACACCCTCGAAACGGTATTGCGGGCGATGCTGCGCTATTCCACCAATTTCATCGCCAACCAGCTGTTCCTGGCCCTGGGCGCCGAAGCCGGCGGTGCTCCCGCCGATTTCGAAAAATCCCGTCGGTATGCACAACAGCGCATTGCCTCGCGCTTTCACTGGCAGGGTTTCACAATGGTGGAAGGATCGGGCCTGTCGCGGCGGAACCGTATCAGCGCCCGGCAGATGGTGACGCTGCT
>NZ_JBHNMF010001072.1:0-929 GCF_048562965.1 Thiolapillus sp.
AGTACGGAGCAGCAACGAGCTTGCGAAGTTGTTGTGTAGTGCTTGGTGACCAGGACGGCTGGGGCACGAATAGGTTGTCAAAGGCCGAGTCGATTTTGGGGACTGGGATGTCCCAAAATCTTTCACGAGGCCGAAGACACGCTTGTGATATTCTGTCCCATACGCTCCTTTTCCTGTACCGAATGATGAAGCGTTTTGTCGAGGATGGCGGACTGGAAAGAGCCGGCTCCCTGGCTTATACCACACTGCTGTCACTGGTTCCCCTGATGACGGTGGTGTTCGCTATTCTGTCCGCCTTTCCTGTTGCGGAGAAAGTCAGTGACGTGGTGCAGGAGTTTATCTTCCGGAATTTCATGCCCGCGTCCGGTGAAGTGGTGCATCAGTATCTGCTGGAATTCAGCAGCAAGGCTTCCCGTCTCAGTGGTGTGGGTTTCCTGGCGCTGCTGGTGGTGGCCGTCATGCTCATGGCTACCATCGACAAGACCTTCAACGCGATCTGGAGCGTGAAACGCAAGCGCAGGCCCCTGAACATGTTTCTGGTGTATTGGGCAGTGCTGTCCATGGGGCCGGTACTGATGGGCGCCAGCGTGCTGGCGACTTCTTACCTGGTTTCCCTGCCCATGGTCTCGGAAGCCACGGCCAGCAGTGTGGGGCGATCCTTGCTTGAATGGGTGCCGACCCTGACCTCAGGCGTGGCTTTTACCCTGCTGTACTGGCTGGTGCCGAACCGGCCGGTGAAGTTCTGGCATGCCGCACTGGGCGGTGCGCTGGCTGCTGTTCTGTTCGAATTCAGCAAGCAGGGGTTTGCCTGGTATCTCACCACGTTCCCCACTTACGAGGCCATTTACGGTGCGCTGGCGGCGATACCGATTTTTCTGGTGTGGATCTACGTTTCCTGGGTAGTGGTCCTGCTGGGAGCAGAGTTCACC
>NZ_JBHNMF010001073.1:0-928 GCF_048562965.1 Thiolapillus sp.
ATAGAAATGAACAACCCAAAAGCCACTGAGGAAATCCAGTCTCTAATGAAGGAGATTTTTTAATGGTTAAACGCAGAGAACCTGCCACAGCAAAAAAACAGCCTACCCCAGAAGAAATTGAAGCGTTTGCATCTGGCGCGGACGGTGGGAGCATCACGCCAAAACAAGAAGAAAAGCCAGCTCTCGATCCCAACGCCAAGCGGGAATTTAAAGCCATCCGGGTACCTTTTAACGAGTTCGAGTATTCCAAGTTGGAAGAGGTCGCAAACAAGACCGGACGCACAAAACTGAATGTCATCCGCTGGGCCATACTGAAATTGGCCGAAGATGTACAGGAAGGGCACCAATAAAGCACTAAATCGGTACCGATTTAGCACCAATACGGAACCAATATAATGATTGAAAATGAACACTCCCACGCTCAATTCTGCTGATGCAGCAATCTGAACGGGCGAGGGCAGGGCGAAGCGAACCCTTGACCGGCGCGAGGGGTATCCCCTTAGCAAGCCAAGCGGAGCGCGGAGCGTCACGGACGCGGAGGCATCAGGGATGCGAAGGGCTTGTCCCTGACCGATAGGGAAGGCAAGCGTGTCTTCGACCTCGTGATAGATTTTGGGACATCCCAGTCCCCAAAATCGACTCGGCCTTTGACAACCTATTTGTGCCCCAGACGTCCTGGTCACCAAGCACTACACAACAACTTCGCAAGCTCGTTGCTGCTCCGTACTTGTCTCCCAATGACTGGACGCCGCGTTCGGAGGTCTACTTTGTTTTCCCTCTGGCGCAAGGCACGCCGGGAAAACAGTGCGGCCTCGCGGCTACTGGGGTCTACCAGCCTTCGCTTCGCTCTCCATGGCTGGCAGCGAATGTAGCGAAAGCGGAACCCGCAGGCGAAGCGAACAGCCCGGCCCGCAACGCGGGGGATGCG
>NZ_JBHNMF010001074.1:0-928 GCF_048562965.1 Thiolapillus sp.
CCGGAGACGGGTGAACACAGGGGTATCTTCATCACCAGAGAGCGTTATAGCATCAATCAATCTATCGTCTCCCCGCCGCCGTATTGCAATGCCCGTCAGGGGGGCGCTATCAGGATCCAGGGGGTCCACATGAATATGGCATAAAGCAGGGAAGTGGGTAAGGTAACGCCCGCCCTGCGCGGTCTGCAGGGCCGCCCGCTTACTATGGGGCAGGGGAGGCAGCAGCGTAATCATGCCGTATGCGTCTGCGGCAATAACGCTCCACAAGAGACTATCGGAAAGGCCCAGGTCTGCCAGCTGCATGCTCAGTTTACGTTGCTCAGGCGTCAGCGGTGGTCGCTCATCATTGAGTTGCCAGCACATATCGTGACCGGCAGCTATTTCTGTTGCCGTTATGGTTTCCCCGTCCAGGACGGCGACCACGGCCTCATTCTGTTTAGGATATTCAGGGATAACGCAAGCCCAATTCATTGTGCCCCTCCATACTATTTTGTTCTGCGGCCGCTTATGACGGTGGCGCGCAGTTGATCCAGTGGTGGATTGTACGTCTTGTTCGTGTCGTCGCTAAATCGCGTAGCCTCGATGGCTAATAGCCGTTTTTGCGTATCCATGATTTCATAGAGCAATCGCAATTCCAAGGCCTGCATGAACACCATGCGTTGGGTCAATCCTTCTTGCAGAAGACCATTCACGTCCGATGCCCAATTCGCGTTGGAAAGCCGGGCGTCCACCATGAGCTTGAGCATTTCATTGACAGACACTTTCTTTTTTCCGTCATCTCCGATCACGCCACCGGGGAATTCACCGATTCCCCCCATGTTTTTCCAGATCGTATTGAGTTCATCCGTGGCCTCGATAGACGCGATGTTGTCCTCGCTGATCTGGAACAGGGTCTGCTGCGCCAGGGCCAGGCGATCATTCTTTGTGG
>NZ_JBHNMF010001075.1:0-927 GCF_048562965.1 Thiolapillus sp.
GGAAGAGCTGCTGCATCAGGCCCTTCTTGTGCTGTTTCAGGGCCTGGACCTTTTTGGCTTGCAGCCCGATCACCTCATCAAGGGAGGAGAGGCAGTGGGCGATTTTTTGTTGTTCTTTCGCTAGAGGAAAAACTAGCGGCAATTCTTTAAATACCAGCTTGGAAATGTTGTAACGTGTTGCTCCTTGCGCGCCTCTTGACAGGTGACATCTAACTGATCTTGATCGTAGCAAGTATCCTAGAAAGATAAGATTTGGCGATAGGTGGTCATCGAAACGAAATAAGGCGCAGAAGGAATTGAGATAGCATCTATCAACATCTCCAAGCAGAACGCTCGACATTCCTGCTTCTTCTGGTGTTTCAGATGAGACGGTAAAAAACACATCGCCCTTGGCAACAGCATTCTGTGATTCATCATCCGTGATAATTACAGAGCGAAGGTCTTGAATATCTGTAAAGGTATTCGAGAATACATTCATGTAAGGGATGAATTTTGCATCTCCAGCATCAAAATCTTTAGCAGATTTTCCGGAAAGCGGAGTGAGAAACCCACCCTGTGTTCCAAGTCTTTTTTTCTCCCACGCCCCCGCCTCCCGAAACTCAGGAAAGCGCAGTCTGGGCACCAATGACTTTTTCTTGTCGCTTTTACTGCGCATACACTTCCAGCCCTGAAATTTCCTGGCCTTCGGCCTGCTTGCGCAGCAGGGGTGTGAGGTCGTCCATCAGTTCCAGCTCTTTTTGGGCCCGCACCTTCCAGCCCAGCCCCAGGGGGTGGAGCAGTTCGGTCAGCGCATCAGGGTCGAAGATCCTACGGCTCAGGATACTGTCGATGAAGCCTTGCAGGGCATCAGGACTGAGACCGTGCTTTTCGGCGATGACGGCCAGTTCCCGGGCGTTCTTCTCCGCCTTGAAGCACTCGTAACCCTCG
>NZ_JBHNMF010001076.1:0-925 GCF_048562965.1 Thiolapillus sp.
GCGCCTTCGGTGGCATCAGACATGTCCATCGATTTCTCCTGTGTCGTGAAATTTCAGGAGAAAGTCTGCACGGGGTCAGGTCGGGAAAACAGGTGTGGATTCTTGGGCGCTTACCCTGTTTCAGCCGGAAAAGCTGTCTGCCGTCCGGGATGCAGTCAACCGTATAAATGCCTCCCCCTGGGTGCAACGCACCGACAGTCTTTTTTCACGCCGCTATGTGCGCACGATAGACGGCTACATCTATACAGCCCCATACCTCAGCAAAATACCTGCCACGCCTGCCGAGGCAGAAGCCGTCCGACAGGCTGCATTGAACAATCCTCTGATTGCCAGAAATCTGCTGTCGCCCGATGGCACGGCTATGGCCATCAACGTCTATCTCGATGTGAAGAGTCAACAGTATGGTTCTGATCAGGCAGTCTCACACATGCTGGATGAGGCACTGGCACCCCTGCAGAACAGGCTGCATACCGTATTCCATGTGGGTGACCCGTATATACGCACCGGTATTTCCGAGCGTATCCGGCAAGACCAAACCACCATCGTGCCGTTGGCTTTGCTGATGCTGGTAGCCACACTGATCGTTGCCCTGCGTCACTTGCTTGTCGCCGTCATACCCCTGGCAACGGCAGGGGTGAGCATCTTGTGGACGCTGGGCCTGATGGCGGTATTGGGCATACCTGTGAATATCATGACTTCCATTATTCCGGCTCTGCTGATTATTATCGGTTCGACCGAGGATATTCACTTGCTCACGGAATACCAGGCGGGCATCCGCAAAGGGAAAAAGCCGCGCAGGGCGTTGCAGCTGATGAGCAAAAACATGGGTATTGCCGTTACGCTGACCTTTGTTACCTGTCAAGTCCCGATAGATCATAGATTTTCTTTTTGAATAATTCCGGTTGTTTTTTGTGCCAATCCTTAA
>NZ_JBHNMF010001077.1:0-921 GCF_048562965.1 Thiolapillus sp.
GAGAGCGAAGCGAAGGCTGGTAGTCCCCAGTAGCCGCGAGGCCGCACTGCTTACCCGTCGTGCGCATGGCGCCAGAGGGGAAGCAAAGTAGGCATCCAAACGCGGCGTCCAGTCATTGGGAGCCAAGTACGGAGCAGCAACGAGCTTGCGAAGTTGTTGCGTAGTGCTTGGTGACCAGGACGTCTGGGGCACCAATTAGGTTGTCAAAGGCCGAGTCGATTTTGGGGACTGGGATGTCCCAAAATCTATCACGAGGTCGAAGACACGCTTGTGCGCCGCAGTCATACAGCAACAGGTGATATCCAGGTCGATGGCGTAAAGACCGCACCGGCTCAGTCCTCCCGGGCCATGGTCGGCGTAAATCTGCCGGGCAAAACTCAACAGCATCACGCCAGAGCCGCAGCAAGGTTCTAGGCAGGTCAACAGCCGGTCTTTCGGCAATTTAGCCTGGTGTCCGACCATTTTGGCCATCATGTCCGTCACTACCTGCGGGGTAAAAAACTGTCCTAGGCCGCTTTTAGTGGAGCGTGATGCCAGGTCCATGTAAATCAGGCCAAAAAGGTCGGTATAAGGCGTGCAGTCGAAAACGGCCTGCGCGTATAATTTGCCCAACTCGCGCAGATCGGACAGGGCGTCACGGGGTGGCGGGTACTGCTTTTCCTGACCGGTCAAATCAGCCAGCACATCATCAATCATCCAGCGTAGCCATTCGGACGCGCTGTTCTTGTTTGACAGGCGGTCGATAATACCGGTGATGATGCGATGGTCAACGTGAACATATTTAGGTAATGCAGACATAGCGGACGCTGCCAGCCATGGAGAGCGAAGCGAAGGCTGGTAGACCCCAGTAGCCGCGAGGCCGCACTGTTTTCCCGGCGTGCCTTGCGCCAGAGGGAAAACAAAGTAGGCCTCCGAACGCGG
>NZ_JBHNMF010001078.1:0-920 GCF_048562965.1 Thiolapillus sp.
TGTTGCGTAGTGCTTGGTGACCAGGACGGCTGGGGCACCAATAGGTTGTCAAAGGCCGAGTCGATTTTGGGGACTGGGATGTCCCAAAATCTATCACGAGGCCGAAGACACGCTTGTCCTCTATCAGGCAAATTATGACCTGCTGACCAATCTGCCCAACCGCACCCTGCTCATGGACAGGCTGGGACAGAACATTCTGGGTGCCGAGCAGGATCAGCGGGTGTTTGCAGTGCTGTTCATCGACCTCGACCGTTTCAAAGTCGTCAATGATCTCTATGGCCATGTGATCGGCGATGCCCTGATGAAACTGGTGGCGCAACGCCTCGGGAAGTCGGTGAGGGAAGCCGATACGGTAGCCCGTTTCGGTGGTGATGAGTTTGTCGTTCTGCTGAACGGGGTGGCTGAACGGAACAGGGCACAGGCGGTGGCAGAGAAGATCATCCAGGAGCTGTCGCGGCCTTTCGAACTGGGGGAAAGGGTGGTCACCATCGGCGCCAGTATCGGTATCACTCTTTTTCCTGCTGATGTGGATGCTGCCTGGAACCGCGAGGATATCGCCAGTGCCTTGCTGAGCAATGCCGACATGGCCATGTATCAGGCCAAGGCCAAAGGCCGCAATCACTGCCAGTTCTTTGAGCAGCCCATGCAGGAGTCCGTCAAACGGAATCTGGCACTTGAGCAGGACCTGCGTCATGCGGTGGCGAAGAACGAACTCTGCCTGTATTACCAGCCGATCTATGAAGCCAGCAGCAATGAGATGACAGGCATGGAGGCGTTGCTGCGCTGGCGGCATCCTGTGCTAGGTATGATCAGCCCTGACCGGTTTATTCCCCTGGCCGAGGAAACCGGGCTGATTGGTGCTATCGGGGAATGGGTTTTTGCAAAAGCCTGTGGACAGATGCGGCAGTGGCAGGAAAAGT
>NZ_JBHNMF010001079.1:0-916 GCF_048562965.1 Thiolapillus sp.
ACTAAATAATATGAGCAAGATTGATGACATGGCCTTGTTTGTTCAGATCGTGAAAACTGGCGGTCTGGCGGCGGCCGGACGGAAGATCAGGCTGTCACCAGCGAGCATAACTCTGCGCCTCAATGCCCTGGAGCGTCGCTATCACACGCGCCTGCTCAATCGCACCACGCGGAAAATTTCTCTGACCGATGCTGGCAGCCGCTTTTTTGAAGCCTGCCTGCGGGTGGTGGAAGAAGTGGAGAATGCCGAGGCTCTGCTGCGGGCGGCGGACGAAAACCTTTCCGGGCGGCTGCGCATCACGGCACCCTCGGATTTTGGTCGTCAGTACGTGGCGCCGGCGCTGTCGGAGTATGTGGGCTTATATCCTGGTGTGATTCCCCAGTTGCATCTGACTGACAATGTGGTGGATCTGGTGGAAGAGGGCTATGATCTGGCCATACGCTATGGAAACCTGCCCGACAGCAATCTGGTGGTTCGCCATCTTGCCAGTAACTACCGGGTGCTGGTGGCGTCTCCCGGGTATCTCGAAAAGCAGGGCAGGCCTGGCCATCCCGACGACTTGGCCCGGCACCGTTGCTTGGTTTTGGAGCGCTTCGGAGAACCTTTGGATGAATGGCGATTCGTTTTCGATGGCCGCCACAAGTCCGTCAGGGTCAGGCCCGCGCTGACCAGCAATGACGGAGCGGTTATCCGCCAATGGACCCTGGCCGATGGCGGCATCGCCTACAAGTCCATTCGCGATGTGCAGGGTGATTTGGACAAAGGCAGGTTGCAGACGGTTCTGGATGATTATGTTGTTGGTTTTCAGTCCAGCGATGTGCTGACCACCGGGTTGCAGTTCGTGTTTCCCAGCCGGCGTTATATGCCCCGGCATGTTGAGGCGTTTGTGGAGTTTTTCAGAACACGTCTGTCTTAG
>NZ_JBHNMF010001080.1:0-914 GCF_048562965.1 Thiolapillus sp.
AGGCTCACAGCACTGCGGCCGAACACACAACCCTTCTGAGTTCTACTCACAACCTGCCGGCAACCGAGGGGCATTCCCTCCTGCTGTTCCGGCGGGATCACGTAGTTCGTAAAGATGTACCGCCATGGCTGGTGCACCATCAGGAGATGCTCAAGCGATCAACCGAACATTCTGAAAAGATTCGGGCTCAGCTGGATAGCGTTAAATGGTTGCGTAACAAGATGCGACCGCTATCCCTTAACCTCGTACGCCGCAGCCAGCTGAATCGGAAAATCACAACACTCACGGTGGAACTCGCACAGAGTGACTACTGGGTAGACTTCTACCACTACAAGGTTCAGACTGAAACATCCCGTTTTCATGCCGGCATACCCGGATCCCCCATCTCGACGATTGCCGATGCTGAAGGCGAGAGCTGGGTACTGAAGCATACGGCCGAAGATATGCCAAGCCCCCAACTGGAGATTAAGACAGAAACCCCGGAAGGCTTTCAGAAGCCAAGACCAAACCTGATCAAAAGGTTATTCCCATGGCTGAACCGGCAAAGATAGCCACGCTCCTGATGCTGCTAAGTCTACCGGTTGCCGGGCAGGGTGAACCCCACTACGCAGGAGGTAGCTACCGTGGCGACCTGGTACAGCTGGGTGCCCGGTATCTCAACCCCCGACTGTCGAGGTTCACCACACCGGATCCCGCTCAGCAATTCATGTCCGGCTATCAGTACAGTGCCGGTACCCCGGTGACACTGGCAGACCCTAGCGGTGCCATGCTACCGGAGGATCTGGCAGGCAGTATCGAGCGTGCACTGGATGGCTTGGAAAATGAGTATGCTACAGTTACTGAGAATACACAGCGCGTAAAGGCTGAGAACCTGAAACCCGTTGAAAACCCCAAACGTATTATTCGCCGGCCAG
>NZ_JBHNMF010001081.1:0-914 GCF_048562965.1 Thiolapillus sp.
CTGGCCGGCGAATAATACGTTTGGGGTTTTCAACGGGTTTCAGGTTCTCAGCCTTTACGCGCTGTGTATTCTCAGTAACTGTAGCATACTCATTTTCCAAGCCATCCAGTGCACGCTCGATGCTGCCTGCCAGATCCTCCGGTAGCATGGCACCGCTAGGGTCTGCCAGTGTCACAGGGGTACCAGCGCTGTACTGATAGCCGGACATGAATTGCTGAGCGGGATCTGGTGTGGTGAACCTTGACAGTCGTGGATTGAGATACCGGGCACCCAGCTGTACCAGGTCGCCACGGTAGCCACCTCCTGCGTAGCGGGGTTCACTCTGCCCGGCAACCGGTAGACTTAGCAGCATCAGGAGCACTGCTATCTTTGCCGGTTCAGCCATGGGAATAACCTTTTGATCAAGTTTGGTCTTGGCTTCTGAAATCCTTCCGGGGTTTCTGTCTTAATCTCCAGTTGGGGGCTTGGTATATCTTCGGATGTATGTTTCAGTATCCAGCTCTCGCCTTCAGCATCGGCAATCGTCGAGATGGGGGATCCGGGTATGCCGGCGTGATAGCGCGCAGTATCAGTCTGGACTTTGTACTGATAAAAGTCTACCCAGTAGTCACTTTGTGCGAGTTCCACAGTAAGATTCGATATTTTCCGGTTTAGCGTGATGCGGCGGGCGATGTTGGGGGATATCGGGTGCATCCTGCTACGTAGCCATTTAGTGCTATCCAGCTGAGCCCGAAGCTTGTCAGAATACTCGGTCGACCGTTTGAGCATCTCCTGATGGTGCACCAGCCAGGGTGGTACATCTTTACGAACTACGTGATCCCGCCGGAACAGCAGGAGGGAATGCCCCTCGGTTGCCGGCAGGTTGTGAGTAGAACTCAGAAGGGTTGTGTGTTCGGCCGCAGTGCTGTGAGCCT
>NZ_JBHNMF010001082.1:0-913 GCF_048562965.1 Thiolapillus sp.
TGCTTGATCTCGGCGTCTACGTGGGTGACCACCTTTTCAAAGATGATGTCGATCCGGGTGCGCCGCTCAACCCCCTGACAGGGCGTCTTGCTCAGGTCTTCGCCACAGGTTTCGCACTGGGGACCGGGGATGCATGAACGGTCTCAACCGTGCGGGTGTTGTCGCAACAGATAGCATTGTGCTTGTTCCCCTTGCTGTTGGCGCCTGGGTGGGTGATGGCGGTATCGTCCTTGGGGGTTTGCGATGACGGTTTGCTGGAGTTGGCGCTGTTTTTTGGGGTGCGCTTTTCCATGAACACGACCATCAGCACCTCGAACAACATGAGCATGGCCTGGAACAGAGCGCGGCTGTCTGCCGCCATCTTGCCCGAGGCGCACAGGCGCTCGAATTCACCTTTCAGCGCGTCGAACTCCTCGCGCAGCGATTGTTTGTTGACGGTGGCCATGATCGATGCCTCACCCGGATCCGGCCGCGTCCTCGGCCTCGACCGCCATCATGGCCGCCAGCACCGCGAGGCGTTCCTCCCGCGGCAGTGCCCGGTAGTTCTTCCCCCAGTTCGCGGCACGGCGCTTGATGCGCTGGCGGTCGGTGAAATTCCTGCCCGCGCAACTGGCCCAGTGCACCCGGTCGGGGGTGAAATTGAACCAGAGTTTTTCCGTGCGCACGCCAGCGTGGTTCATGACCTGCAGTTCCAGCGTGCGCCAGCCCGCGAGCCGTTCGTCGTACAGGGCCGAGGGGTAGCCGGACAGGATGATATTGCAGGGCAGGGTCTTGAGCAACTCCAGCAGCTCAATGTGGTCCTGTTCCTCATAGTCGAAACGGTATCTGCGCCCCGATGTACGGGTGTGATGGAGATAGGCAAAAGCGGCCAGTGCCCGCGGGTTGAGGTCAATGCCAATATTGTGCAGTGCTG
>NZ_JBHNMF010001083.1:0-913 GCF_048562965.1 Thiolapillus sp.
ACGGGGTTTGCGACGGTGGATTTTTCCCACTGGCCGGATTTTCTGCCGGTGCTGCTGATTTTTGTCAGTTTTATCGGCGGTTGCGGTGGTTCTACGGCCGGTGGCATGAAGGTATTGCGCGTGGTGCTGCTGTTCAAACAGGGCATGCGGGAAATACGCAAGCTCATCCATCCCAATGCCATCCTGCCCGTGTACCTGGGCAGGCACGTGGTGGACCAGCGCATCATGAACGCGGTGTGGGGTTTCTTCGCCGCCTATACGCTGGTATTTGTGGTGCTGATGCTGCTCATGATCCACGCGGGGCTGGACCAAGTGTCTGCGTTCTCCGCTGTCGCGACCTGCATGAACAACCTGGGACCGGGCCTGGGCAAGGTAGCCAGCAATTTCCAGGAAGTGAGCAGCCTGGGAAAAGGCATTGCCATCATCGCCATGCTGCTGGGGCGGCTGGAGATCTTCACCATCCTTATTCTGCTCACCCCGGCGTTCTGGAAAGACTGAAAGCTTAGAGTATCTCCGCCAGCAGTTTGCCGTCGTTGGGCGTCAGTTCGTGACCCTGGTAGGAAAGCCAGCGCTTGGATTTGCCGCGCAATGCGGGGACCATGTTCATGTCCTGGCTGAAAGGCGGCACTACAAGATCACCGGCGATGACGTAGCCGCCACTGCGAATGACCGAGACATAGTCGATATCCGGATGAGGCTGGGCATTCAGCCAGAACAGCAGCGTACCCGGTGCGGGTGGCACCAGGTTGAACAGGATACCCCGGGAGGCCTTCAGCGTGTGGTACATGCCATCGCCGATCTCGTCACGCACGAACCATTCCTTGACAATGCCAAACATGCCCGAATCATCCACGGCGTCCAGGGCGCGGATGGCCTTGTCTGTGCCCAGATGAGGAGCGGCGATGGTAATTAG
>NZ_JBHNMF010001084.1:0-912 GCF_048562965.1 Thiolapillus sp.
TTCGGTCAGCGCATCAGGGTCGAAGATCCTACGGCTCAGGATACTGTCGATGAAGCCTTGCAGGGCATCAGGACTGAGACCGTGCTTTTCGGCGATGACGGCCAGTTCCCGGACGTTCTTCTCCGCCTTGAAGCGGTCGTAACCCTCGCGGATGGCCTGCTCGTCCAGCCCCTTGCCTTCCGTGAGGGTGTTGATGTACTCGACCATGTCCTCGCGCTCGTCGAGGAACTTTGCATTGCCGGCCAGCAGGCCGATGAGTTGCTCACGGCTTATCTTCTGCTTCCTGGGCGGCTGGCCGGTGAAGCGGGCGATGAGTTTCATGATGTAGTCATAGTCGATGAGCGCAGAGTCGAACAGCACGAACTCGAAATCGAGCTGCTGGATGGGGTCATCGGGATCTGGCGTCTTCTCCTGCCTGGCTTTGAGCTCCTGGGCAACATCGAGATAGACGCCCCTGAAGGCGCGCAGGTCATCTTCCGGCAGCAGTTTATCAATGGTCTCGCGCAGTTCAGGATCGAGATCGGTGTACTGGTCGAGCTGGGTACGGATGCGCTGCACTTCCCTGAAGCAGTTGATGAAGGTGGCGCGGGCCTCGTCACCCTTGAGGCTGGCGACTTCCCCGGGCCGGCAGTCCACGCCCTGGGATTGCATGAAGTCTTCGAGTTGCTGCACGGCTTCGCTCAGCTTTTCCACTACCACGGGGGCCGGGTCCACCAGCCAGATTTCCCGGGCCCGCTCGCCCGCCTCGCCGGAGAACAGGGCGATGGCATCGTCAACGGCTTTCCTCTGGTCGCGGAAATCGAGGATGTTTCCGCAGGGCTTGGCACCGTGCAGCACGCGGTTGGTGCGCGAGAAGGCCTGAATCAGGCCATGGTACTTGAGGTGCCTGTCCACATAAAGGGGGTTGATGTA
>NZ_JBHNMF010001085.1:0-911 GCF_048562965.1 Thiolapillus sp.
CTAGGCCCACACTGGTGCCCACATACAGGCCACCTTCCGGGGTCTTGACGATGCCCAGCAGGCGTTTGTCCGGGGTCTGAAGGTCATTGGCGGGGATGATCTTGCTGAAACGGGCGAGGTAAGGAGACAGGCGGCTGACACCGCCCACGCTGGTGCCTATCCAGATATTCTGGTTGCTGTCGGAATACAGTATCTGAATGGAATGGTCATGCACACCGGAAGGGCGCTTCCGGAAATCGGCCAGCGTGATAATTTTGTCATCTGCATCCAGATAGAGATTCAGGCCGTTGTTCGAACCGATCCAGACATTGCCCCAGACATCTTCTGTAAAGCTCAGGGCATTCCAGAAGCGCAGGGAATCGGGATCGTCTTCATCGTGCTCAAAGTGTCTGACCAGCCTCTTGTTATGTTCATCGATCAGCAGTACGCCATGCTTGTCTGTTGAAACCCACAACCGGTGCCTGCTGTCGTGAAACAGGGCGTTTGTTCCAGAGCCATAGGGCGCTGTGATGTGCAGGTATTTCTGTTTCAGCTGCAGTGTTTCGGGATCCAGGGAGAAGACACCCCAGCTGGTGGAAACCAGGATGTTCCCTTCCGGCATGAGCAGCAGATCATAGATCATGGATCTGCCGGATTGCAGCCCCGCGGTGCTGATGCTTCGCACCCTGTTGTCCTTCATGTCCAGATAAAACAGCCCTTGCAGTGTGCCGATGTAAACCCGCTGCTCATGTACAAGCAGTTTTTTCACGTCCGAAGCGCTGCCCCGTCCCTTGGTGCCGGGGATGATCTGGTGATGCCTGAAGGTTGTCAAGTCCCGATAGATCATAGATTTTCTTTTTGAATAATTCCGGTTGTTTTTTGTGCCAATCCTTAAGCGCCTGAATGGGCGTGATGTGCCCGATGTTTTTCTG
>NZ_JBHNMF010001086.1:0-911 GCF_048562965.1 Thiolapillus sp.
TGATGATGGTTTCACAACTCCATCTTCTCAGAGACCGGGTGGGGGGCTCTACCCCGACAGGACTGACCTGATCATTTGCCTCAAACCCACCTCTGCTACCCACAAATTCTGCTGAGGAGCCTAACACTTTTACAGTGTCAGTCATTAGATCATCAAATGGCATTTGTACGATTTCTCCTTGAAAACTTAACGCTACACATAACCGGCATTTTGCGGCGCGCAGCAGAGCAAAATGCCGGTTATGTGATTGTTAGGTGTTTTGATTATGCCAGAAAAGCAAAAGGCCCTGCATGGATGCAGAGCCTTGAAAGACGCCATGCAGGATTGCAATCTCCGGCGCATGGTGGCCACTTTCGTGGACTTAAAGCCCGATGCTAGGCAGAGCGGGAACAATATAAGCATAGACTGTTACAGATAATCTGTCAATGAGGTCAAACCGATACCATGAAGTATGCACTGTTGAATTTTTATCATATCGGCTTTGTCTAGGACCCGAATATCGTAGATTCGTTTCCCTGAACCATCTTTTTTCTCGAAGGGCAAATATAGTCGATCGAATGACACTGTGTACAACATATCGGCCTTAACCCACTGAATTTTAGAGTTATATGGCTTTGGTAGAACTGGATCGAGAGTAAATTTGTGATGATAAGCAGCTACAGGATTGGGTGGAGTGGTGCTGAGCGGAACCACCGTGCAGAGATGTTGCCGCCTACGGAGCCTTGGAGAGATTACGACAGCAGGTCTCCTTTTTACCATTTCAGGAGGAACAAACCCTTTGAAGTCACAAATAACGATAGTTCCCTGTTCCGGGTGAATTTGTATTGGCATTGGTTATTTTTTACCCATTACTTTACTGACTGGAGTTTAGAGTTTCAGAGGAGAAAAACCACTAAAAATCTCAAAAAATA
>NZ_JBHNMF010001087.1:0-908 GCF_048562965.1 Thiolapillus sp.
AAGGTGACATGGCTTGCCGAACTTGCATTCCAGGATTTGCTGATAGTCTGTTAAGTATATTCTCTCACCCCGGAGGTGCTTTTCAATGAGCTTTGCCTTGATTTTTCAATCGGTCGAAAAATCGGATGTGACTGGCCATTTTCATTCCACTAACGCGCTGGTCGTTACACGCCACCCCATCTTTATGGCTGATGATGGTCGGGCGCACAGTTTGGGGACAGGGATGCAGGTTTGTCAGGATGACCTCAATGCCATGCGCCAGATGCTTGGGATGGATATTCCCAGCTACGGCGGCTGGTTGGGTGATGACCTGCTCTATCTGAGTGAATCCCTGATGGTATGGCATGTGCCCGGCCAGTTGCGCCCCATGTACTTCAAGCCCCCAGGCCAAAAGCGCAGTCAACAGTATCTTGTGCGCTGGCCCCACCTCATCATGCAGTACCACACCCAAAAGGATTTCCGCATCGCGGCGTATGCCGCCCAAGGCAAGCCCTGCCCAAGTACGCGCCTGTACCATGCGCCGTTGATGAACGTGTATGACAACACAACGATCTGCCTCGGTTCCGCCAATGGCGGCGACGGGCTGACGGCGCAGGCTCGTGCTATTTGGAATGAAGCCATCTTCGATTCCAATTTTTCACACAAAAACCACGACCGCCTGATCCGCCTGAAATCCACGGTTAAAGAAAAAGACATCAACCGGGCTTACCTGCGGTTCATCCGCGACAAGGCGGCAACAGGCAAACCTTTCTATGCCAAGGACATGACCCCCCTTGGTAAAACCCTCGACGAATGGATTGTGACATGAAATACCTGCTTCCTGATTCTCTGATGAACCCCCCTGAACCCCTGTCCGTCACCGTCCTCGGGGCGGGCGGCACCGGCGGTGAAGTGTTGAACCTGCTGGT
>NZ_JBHNMF010001088.1:0-907 GCF_048562965.1 Thiolapillus sp.
GCTGGGCCACAACCCTTTCGAAGGGGCGCTGTATGCCTTCACCAACCGGCGGCGGGACAAGATCAAGCTCTTGTATTGGGAAGACAACGGGTTCGTGCTCTATTACAAGAGCCTGGCCGACAAGCGTGTCTTCGGCCTCGTGATAGATTTTGGGACATCCCAGTCCCCAAAATCGACTCGGCCTTTGACAACCTATTCGTGCCCCAGCCGTCCTGGTCACCAAGCACTACGCAACAACTTCGCAAGCTCGTTGCTGCTCCGTACTTGCCTCCCAATGACTGGACGCCGCGTTTGGAGGCCTACTTTGTTTTCCCTCTGGCGCAAGGCACGCCGGGAAAACAGTGCGGCCTCGCGGCTACTGGGGACTACCAGCCTTCGCTTCGCTCTCCATGGCTGGCAGCGGATGTATGGAATAACAGTACCGTTCAAAAGAGAACCCGCAGTTTGTTTGAAGAGGATTCCAAACCGGTTATGTGGTACGGCCGAAATGACCATCACTAGACTCAAAGCTGCGGCGTGGTATTACCCGCAGTCGGTCCTCGCAACACTGGGACTGTTCTGGCTGGTCATTGAGCCCATCATTGGATTGACGGGGGAAAGCATTCACCTTACACTGTGTTCGATGCTCTCGGGGTTGCGGTGATCGGTGAAGCAAGCGGCCAGGCGATCCAGCAGGCCGATATGTCGATCCACCTCTCGTAGCAGCAATCCGCCACCGTCCGAAGTGATTCGCCCACCGTCAAAACGACCCATCACCTCACGCCGCCCCAGGGACTGAAATTCCAGCTGTTCTGGTTTACACTCTGTATTCATAGGCCTCTTTGTTTTGTTGCTGGTAAGTGTTTGGTAATCCTTACTTTATGCAACAAAAAGAGGCCTATTTCCAGTGGGACGGTGAAATTTCCGG
>NZ_JBHNMF010001089.1:0-903 GCF_048562965.1 Thiolapillus sp.
GAATGACGCGCCTTCGGTGGCATCAGACATGTCCATCGATTTCTCCTGTGTCGTGAAATTTCAGGAGAAAGTCTGCACGGGGTCAGGTCGGGAAAACAGGTGTGGATTCTTGGGCGCTTACTTTTTAGTCTTCTGTGCAACCATCTTCCCGACATGAGCCTGAAAAGTACGACAATTTGTAGTAATCAAATACTACCCGCAGAGCGGGTAGTATGATGAAAGCCCCCGGAGGGGGCTATTGTCAGAGTCCCGCCAACCTTAACTGCTCTTGGCGCTTCTCTTCCCGTTCCTGATTCTTTATGTACGTCCGTATCATCTGCTCATCTAAGCCAACTGTACTGACACAATAGCCTCGCGCCCAAAAATGTCGACCCGTAAAATTCCTTTTGACCTGCAGATATTCCCTGAATATCCGTATGGCTGATTTACCTTTCAGAAAACCGATGGTGTTTGCCACACTGTATTTGGGGGGATCATCAACAGCATGTGAATGTGGTCACGCTGGCGTAACCCTCTATCAATTCAACACCCTGCTGACGATACAACTCCCTCAATATCCCTCCTATTTCTTTCCTCAGCATTCCGTAAATCGATTTCCTTCGATACTTCGGAACAAACACTACATGATATTTGCAATAATGCTTCACGTGAGCTTGGCTTTGCCAGTCTCTCATAATGGCCTCCTACAGAACTTGCCGGTTCAAAGGAGGCCATTTTCTTACTCCGCACGCCGGTACGGCAGAACCTTTTCGTGTCTCACCGCCAGAGGCGGTGGTTTACCAAGTGTAACTACTCACCCCTATCAGCATAGAGCTGTCCCGAAAAGGCCATTTGAATGGCGACCAGCGGATTGTATCCCTGATTTGCCATGGTCTGCAGGTAACTGGAGATGCGGCAATAGGC
>NZ_JBHNMF010001090.1:0-899 GCF_048562965.1 Thiolapillus sp.
TCCTACTCACTATACTCACCTATAACAGCACGCAAATTATCTGTGTATTTAAAAATATCGTCTAGAGACTCTATTTCCACCCTTTCTTCCTGTTTATTAGCAATCAATCCCAGGTACTTCCTTGAACGATTGAAATGCAGCCTGCAGATCGGCTTTCTGTTGGTATCGTCAAGCAATATCCCACAGTAGCTTTTCTTATCCCGCATAACTACCCTCTTTACGTCAATAACATTGCGGAGAATAGCCTTGATGATGTTGTAAGCTTCAATTTCCTCTTCTGTCGTTTCAATGCCATCATTCTTAGGTGATGATCTGATCGTCTCTACAACTTCAGATATTTCCTCTTTTTTATCTTCGTTTGTAGAAAGGGCAGATTTAAGGCGATCATTGATTTTTTCGTTAATAAACTGCTCTCTCGCCTTTTTTACGATCTTCCTAAACTGCTCCAACACCGACTGAGTCAATCTTCCACCGTAAATCCTTGAAGCGAAAAAACGGACAAACTCCTCAGAAGGTTTTTCTAGTTCCTGCTCAAGAATCTTTTTTATTGCTCCTGTGTACTTGAGCGTACTTGCAGTGGTAAGTATATCTTCCAAAGAAAATGCAGATTTAGTGAATTTTTTTAGCTCATTGATCTGATGGTCTTCAAAGTCAAGAATATTGAATTCAAAAAATGGCTTTGAATCCATTTTGTTTGGCGAATCAATGTCTGAATAGAACTCATAGACAATGCCATTTGTCAGTATGCAGAAACGAGCCGATGTAGTTGAAAAATATCTGTACAGCTGAGAAGCATGGTTTTGATGGAGATCGATTCCAGACCACTTGCATTCTATCAAGATGATAATTTCATCATCCTTCTTGATCACATAGTCAACCTTCTCACCTTTTTTTGTCCC
>NZ_JBHNMF010001091.1:0-899 GCF_048562965.1 Thiolapillus sp.
GTAGTGGTGTAGGATATGAGGATCGAAGATCGTAGGTTTCCCAAGGGTGTTGGATAAGAGGCGTTCGATTAGTGCGTGCCCATTGTGGTGTTGGAGCGAGGACGTCGTAGGTTCGAATCTCGTTGAATGGGGTTGTTGAAGTCGCTCAAAAAAATCCCCCCGTGTTTTCTTGCGAAAGCGCGGGGGGTTGTTCATTCAGGCCCAGTAAATACCTGTGCCTTTTTCCTGCGCTTTTATGATGATGCGCAGAACCCGGGTCAGACCATCCTTCAGGTCTTGTTCGGAATATCCGAACCCGACCATCGTTGGGTATCCCGGTTCTTGTTGTACCGATGCGTCACGGGTGTAACCCGTATCGTCATCGGTGTTGAGCAGGCGGATGATGCGCCGGCGAAGCGCGGGCAGTTCGTGGGCGTCCACGCTGCCGCAGTCCTCGTCCGGCAATCCCAGTGCCTGCAGAATCAGGCGGGCATTCGCGTTGCAGAAATCCTCCGAAATGAACTTCTGCTCAAGGAAGTAATACCCCCCTTCATCTTTTTCCGCCATGGGATCCATTTCATAGAACCGGTCTTCCAGACAGGACCCATACCTGTCCTTGTAGTAGACCTTTTCCACGGGCACCTCCGCCACGTTGACGTAGAAGCCGATACTCATGGATACCTCCCGCTCAGTATTCGACCAACCGCCCCCGATAAAGGCAGACGGTGTTGATGCGCAGGGCCTGAAGCGCCTTCAGGTTGTGCCTGGGCGCTCCGATGTTGGCAAAGCTCAGCCCACTAGACTTCTCAATCCAGTTGCAGGACAACGCATGCCAAGGCCTGGGGTTGGCGGTGTTGATGTACTTGAATTCCGCCTTCAGCCGGTACCCCAGCTCCTCGCCCCGCCGGCGGAGTTCCTCG
>NZ_JBHNMF010001092.1:0-897 GCF_048562965.1 Thiolapillus sp.
CCTGCTCACCAAACTGCAAGACCACAAAATTGTGGAGCAGATGTAGCCATTTCGCAGGCACGCAAAGCCGTCTATGAGCAGGCCAGGGCACAACGCCCGGAACGTTGGTCAGGCGCGACTCGGGACTGGAGTAGAAAGAATGTTGTCTGGCTCAATCCGGCGCGTGACGATGCACCGCAGGAGGAAGCCGAAATTAGAGAGGTGGTTGCGTAAAAAAAGTGACAAGTATTTTGACAAACACCGCTGGATCAAGAGGGCAGTTGGTATTTGGGGGCTTTTCGATTATTTCATTCCTGGTTGGCGTATACCACATAGACAAATCCATTCGGCGGAAGGGATTGAAGCAACGTATTCGCGAAATACTCTCTCGCTGGGTATGAAGCAAAGGATGCGGCTGTACTTGTGAACTCCCCGCGCTATCGGATGTCTTTTTCCACCGGAGGGCTGTTCCTGCAGGAGTCTGTCTTGCTGGCAACCCTCTATGGAGAAAAGAAAGACTGGGATCAGGTTCGCACCGAGGTCATCGACAACAACCTGCTGCAATCTCGCACTGTCAGTACAACCAAGCGTATTGTGCGGGAAGTCATTGGGCGTCTGCAGGAACTGGATGACCAGGAGCGGCAGCTTCTTGTGCAGGGTAATACCGAGGAACAGTCCAGCCTGTTATGGCTGGCTATTTGTCGTCGCTATCCTTTTATAGCTGAATTTTCACAAGAGGTGGTAAGAGAGCATGCAATGACCTACCACAATGAAATATCCGCAGACGATTTTGATGCGTTTTTCAATGCCAAAATGGAAATTTACCCTGAACTGGAAAAAATCACGGATTCCACGCGAAAAAAGCAGCGTCAGGTACTGTTCAGAATTATGCGGGAGGCGCAAATTATCGACTCGAAT
>NZ_JBHNMF010001093.1:0-897 GCF_048562965.1 Thiolapillus sp.
AGCAGGATGCAGCAATCAGCGTATAGAACAAGCTCTAACGGGCAGTATGAACAAAATAGCAACTTTATTTCACCCGAAAATATACGGTGGAACAATGTTGCTTACTCTAAACTCTAGATAATCTAGTATAGACATCTAATTATCCTCCCTAGGCATCCATCAGGTTGTCATTGCGGCCAAACAGCAGCCCCATCATGCCAACGGCATAAACGTCATCACCGTCGACCTCCAGTAGTACCTGGGGAATGCTCTGGTAAGCCTGCCCGGACACGATGATGCCGTGACGGGTCAGATCATAGGTGGACAGATGCAGGGGACACTGGCCCAGCACCCGATGCTCGCCCACTGCCCGATACTTGCCATTCAGGGGACCTCCCTGGTGCGTGCAAAGATAGCTGAAAGCCACCACATCGCGCTGTGCACCGACACCACCACCTGCCTTGGCGCCGTCCATCTTCACGATAAAGCACTGGGAATTCGCCCCGTCATCCGGGTAATTGAAATCCACGGGCTTGTTGTCTTTCAACTCACTCAGCCGGGCAATCTTCATGCGTGGATAAGTCACCACACGCGCCTTGGCCTGGGCTTCACCCGGGAACAGGCTGATGGAAATGGTGCTGGCAGCAACGGCCGCTGTGCCTGAATACATCAGGAACTGTCGGCGATTCAACATGCACCG
Source organism: Thiolapillus sp. (assembly GCF_048562965.1). Lineage (NCBI taxonomy): Bacteria > Pseudomonadati > Pseudomonadota > Gammaproteobacteria > Chromatiales > Sedimenticolaceae > Thiolapillus > Thiolapillus sp. The sequence goes on from NZ_JBHNMF010001093.1 coordinate 680, forward strand.
GCCGTGATCAGCCGCTGTTTCGTCTTTTTTGTTTATGTCGCTCATTACTAGAGTTTAGAGTTTCAGAGGAGAAAAACCACTAAAAATCTCAAAAAATAGTGGCTCCTCAGCAGAATTTGTGGGTAGCAGAGGTGGGTTTGAGGCAAATGATCAGGTCTGTCCTGTCGGGGTAGAGCCCCCCACCCGGTCTCTGAGAAGATGGAGTTGTGAAACCATCA
>NZ_JBHNMF010001094.1:0-896 GCF_048562965.1 Thiolapillus sp.
GGAGGGTCAAGCCACATTCACTGAATCTTTTGTTTAACGTCGATTGCAGTGCTATCGCTTCCTGTTCCGTCTTGCAGTGGCAAACAATATCATCTGCATATCGTTCAAACTGCACACCTTTCCAGTGACGCTCTACCCAGTGATCAAAGGCATAGTGAAGAAACAGGTTCGCCAATAGCGGGCTGATAACTCCGCCTTGGGGCGTCCCTTGTTCTCGCGCTTCTATATGACCGTCTTTGTGTTGAACTGAAGCTCTTAACCATCTCTTGATGTACAGTCTTTGCCAGTCTTCTTTGACGTGCTTTTCTACCGCACGCATGAGCAAAGCATGGTCAATGGCATCAAAGAAGCCTTTGATGTCCATATCCAGTACCCAGGCTCTTTTCCAGCATCTTGCCTTTACCTGCGCCACCGCTTGATGCGCTGACTTGTTCGGGCGATAACCATACGAATCTGGATGAAAGTGTTGCTCCAGCTCCCCTTCAATTTGCAGCTTTACGGCCATTTGAGCGATTCGATCACTGACTGTCGGGATGCCCAACGGCCTGATCCCTCCGTCTGCTTCCGGTATTTCTACTCGCTTGACCGCCTGCGGAAAATAACTTCCCGATGACATCCGGTTCCATAGCTTGTATAGGTTGCCTTTGAGATTTTGTTCAAACATTTCTAATGTTTGTTCATCCACTCCAGCGCTGCCTTTATTCGCTTTAACCCGTTTGTACGCCTCAACGATCAGGCGCTTCGGTATGCTTGTCGGGTTCCATGTGATTATATTTCAAAAAGGAGCTATCCTTTGTTCCGAACCCGCCAGATATTGAACGACTGGCTCACGCAAAACCTGGAGGAAGCATAACGCCATGGTTATCCATCCACAAGCCCGTACAACACCAAAGCTG
>NZ_JBHNMF010001095.1:0-891 GCF_048562965.1 Thiolapillus sp.
GTGGATTGGTCCAGTATGTGATGGGTCGGTTGCCACAAAACGAAGTCATCGAAGATGCAATCCGCAAAGAAGTAAAGCTGGTTCCCGAGGTGGTGATTCGAGAATTGTTGGCCAATGCGCTCATTCATCAGGATTTCGAGCTGACCGGTACCTCCCCCATGGTCGAGGTTTATGCTGATCGCGTAGAAATTTCCAATCCTGGTGAACCCATTGTTCCCGTTGACCGTTTTATCGATGGTTACCAGTCTCGAAACGAGCGACTGGCTGATTTGATGCGTCGTTTTGGTATTTGTGAGGAAAAAAGTAGTGGCATCGACCGAGTGATCGAGGCAGCAGAATTCCTTCAGTTGCCTGCTCCTGATTTTCTCGTCGAACATCAGCGAACGGTGGCGGTGATTTATGGCGCCAAGGATTTCAAGTTGATGGATCGTAGTGACCGGGTGCGGGCTTGTTATCAGCATTGCGTGTTGCAGTGGGTGTTGAGAAGAAAGATGACCAACCAAACCCTGCGAGAACGTTTTGGCCTTTCAGAGCGCAGTGGAAGCAGGATTTCACAGATTATCTCGATTGCCGTGGAACAGGGGATCATTAAAAATGATCCTGGCGCGCCAGATTCCCGAAAATATGCCAGATACATTCCCGCTTGGGCATGATCTTATTTCATCGCTACTGCATTTTATGGCAAGAGCGGTCGGTATCTAGTTGAATATTCAGTAATTCTTTATTTCATCGCAACCGGAAGAAGCCAGTTAACTTGCAATGACTCCTCGACGTTTTGAGTGGAATTTCCGCAGAAATCTGTGCCAGATTAGCGCCAAATACTGGCATGAGGAAAAAACGTGGACGGCAACGAGATACTACTACTGGGATTGGGCATTCATTCTCCCTGCC
>NZ_JBHNMF010001096.1:0-889 GCF_048562965.1 Thiolapillus sp.
CGCCCAGACAATTGGCTCCCGCTCAATCCGGGTGACCTGCTCGGAAGAGCCGGATGCGGGAAATCCGCACGTCCGGTTCTGTGAGGGTGAAAGCCAGCAATGGCCGATCTACTCGACTAGGCTTCACACGAATCTACGAAGAACCATTATTCCATTTTCTCCATGATTTCATCGCGGCGGGCAGGATCAATGACCCAGCCCAGCAACTCGTCATGAGTGGCGTGCCGGATCATATAATCCCGCGCACGCTTCTTATACTTCTCCAGGGGATTGATGATTTCCCTGGGGATGACATCCTGTGCCAGCAAAGCCCGCATGGACTTGGGTACCTGCTTGACGCCCAGGATGGCCTTGATATTGTTTTCTCCGGCCAGCCGCATGGTGCTGACCAGGGAAATTTAAAGAAAGGCATACAAGGCGCGGCTTCTCAGAAGAGAAATCAACACGAACTTCTGGAGGCCGCTGTGGACGTGAAAGGATATAGCCGTATCCCCCGCGAACTGTGTTATTGGATAACATTTTTGACCGAAGCGCTACCCCTAAGGTCAGTGGGCACATTCATCGAATTGCTGATCGGGGCCATGCTCAGTCCTGCGGGTTTTGTGACAGAGGCCTATCTGGTGGTCACCATGCGCAATCACTGGACAAGTTATTACAAGTGGTTACAGGAAGGCCGCTGGTCATGGTTGGCTCTGTCCAGACAGTTTGTCCGCCTCATCATGAAGGTGGTGAAACAAGATGTGATCCATCTGGTGATTGATGATACCTTGACCCTTCGGGCTTCAAAAAAAGCACCTGGAAGTCAGATTCATCATCAGCATGGCAACAAGCCCAATTTGGCGCGCTATGTCAGAGGTCAATGCTGGGTCAGTCTGGCGTGGGTGATTAA
>NZ_JBHNMF010001097.1:0-889 GCF_048562965.1 Thiolapillus sp.
GATCGTCATCAGTTCCGATCTCAGTCATTTCCTGGATTATTACACTGCCAGGGAGAAAGACCTACATACCACGCAGGCCATCGAATCGCTTCAGCCGGACGCCATCGGTTTCGATGACGCCTGCGGTCGTATTCCCGTAAGCGGTCTGCTGGTGACTGCCAAAGAACATGGCCTGCATGCCAGAACCGTGGATTTACGCAACTCTGGCGATACCGCAGGTGATAAGAGCCGCGTGGTGGGGTATGGTGCTTATGTCTTCAACTGATCACACACTGAACGAACAGCAGCGGGCTGTTCTGCTGCAGACTGCCCGGGAGTCCATCCGCACAGGACTGCGGGAAGGACACCCGCTGGTGGTGAATCCTGCAGATTTCGAAGAAGCCCTGCAGGCGGAACGCGCTACCTTCGTGACCCTGAATGAGGATGGGAAACTGCGTGGCTGCATCGGTCATCTGGAGGCCATTCAGCCGCTGATCAGGGATGTGGCGGACAATGCCTTCAGCGCCGCCTTTCAGGACAGCCACTTTCCTCCCGTCAGCGAGCGAGAATTCGACCGTCTGGAAATCCATATTTCCGTGCTGAGCCCGCCGCAGCCTCTTTCCTTCGCTTCCGAAGAAGACCTTTTGCGCCAGATCCGTCCTGGCGTGGATGGTCTTATCTTGCAGGATGGCTACTACCGCGGCACCTTCCTGCCATCGGTATGGGAGCAGTTGCCCAGGCAGGAAGAATTTCTCGCCCACCTGAAACTCAAGGCAGGTCTGCCGGCAAAATCAAATACTACCCGCAGAGCGGGTAGTATGATGAAAGCCCCCGGAGGGGGCTATTGTCAGAGTCCCACCAACCTTAACTGCTCTTGGCGCTTCTCTTCCCGTTCCTGATTCTTTATGTA
>NZ_JBHNMF010001098.1:0-887 GCF_048562965.1 Thiolapillus sp.
CATCCAGCAGGCGGGCAAATTCGGCATCGGTGAGGTTGACGCGGTTGAGCGCCTCGAATTTTTCGCGGAAGTTCTGCTCCAGCGCCTCACGGTCGCGGATATCCGGGCGGTAGGTGTATTTGAGGTCTTGCAGTTTGGTGCGCAGGCGTTGTTCTATGTCGTTTTCTTTTGTCATTCTCTCACCTGAAATACCCTTTCCTTCGCTGCCAGCCATGGAGAGCGAAGCGAAGGCTGGTAGACCCCAGCAGCCGCGAGGCCGCACTGTTTTCCCGGCGTGCCTTGCGCCAGAGGGAAAACAAAGTAGGTCTCCGAACGCGGCGTCCAGTCATTGGGAGCCAAGTACGGAGCAGCAACGAGCTTGCGAAGTTGTTGCGTAGTGCTGGGTGACCAGGACGGCTGGGGCACCAATAGGTTGTCAAAGGCCGAGTCGATTTTGGGGACTGGGATGTCCCAAAATCTATCACGAGGTCGAAGACACGCTTGCGCTGCCAGCCATGGAGAGCGAAGCGAAGGCTGGTAGTCCCCAGTAGCCGCGAGGCCGCGCTGTTTTCCCGGCGTGCCTTGCGCCAGAGGGAAAACAAAGTAGGCCTCCGAACGCGGCGTCCAGTCATATGGGAGTCAAGTACGGAGCAGCAACGAGCTTGCGAAGTTGTTGCGTAGTGCTTGGTGACCAGGACGGCTGGGGCACAAATAGGTTGTCAAAGGCCGAGTCGATTTTGGGGACTGGGATGTCCCAAAATCTATCACGAGGCCGAAGACACGCTTGTTTCGCTGTCGCCAGCATCCAAGTCAATACAAACACTGGGCCTGTTTTCCTGCCGAATGAATCACAGGCTGTTGAAAAACGTCCGGATTTCCGCAAAATCCGCGGCCCATGCCTGTTGAGT
>NZ_JBHNMF010001099.1:0-887 GCF_048562965.1 Thiolapillus sp.
AGGGAACGGGACTGGCAGAATGCCATAAACTCATCAAAAACATGAGCCAGGGGATTGGTGCGCCTGCGCTGCTCAACGGGAATATTTTCCAGATTTTTCATCATCAGTTCATCATAAATGCAAGGCCGAGAAGGCCAATGATCACCGGCCATTTCCACATCAGCCGTACCATATCCTCGGTACGGTAACGTGGAAAAAGAAAGGCAATAGTGGTGGGGATGGCTACCACAGCAAAGACCTTCACCAGGAAATCAAGCCAGTTGCTGCCACCACCCAGAAACAGGGTCACGTAAATCACGGCAGTGGTGTAATACTGGAAACTCTGCATGATCAGCAGGCTGCCCATGTACTTGCCGCCCATTTCCACCATGGGGCCGGTGGCGATCTCAGCGGGCGCCACGTAGATCTCGAAAGGCTGCTTGCCCATCATGCCCTGCATGGCGAACAGCCCGGCGATGGCCAGCAGCGGCATCTGCGCGATCCCCCATGCGGCCATGCCCTGCTCCTGCTGGATACGCAGGATCTCCAGAAAACTCATGGTGCCATAGTGATAGGCTGCACCGAAGATGACGATCACATAAGGGACCTCGTAGGCCAGCATGGCCGTCAGTGCACGCGCCACGCCGATGGAGGCATTGGGGTTGGCGCAGCTGGACGCCGCCAGGGCCATACCCAGTGAAGGGATCATGGTCATGTACAGAAGCACGAGCAGGCCACCTTTTTCCGCAATACCGGTCATGCCCGGTACCGGCAGCAGGGTCTCTGCGGCGTAACTACTCACCCCTATCAGCATAGAGCTGTCCCGAAAAGGCCATTTGAATGGCGACCAGCGGATTGTATCCCTGATTTGCCATGGTCTGCAGGTAACTGGAGATGCGGCAATAGGC
>NZ_JBHNMF010001100.1:0-887 GCF_048562965.1 Thiolapillus sp.
AGCCAGAACCTACACCCAAACAACTCGCCAGACTTATTCAAGAGCGACACCGGCGACGACAGGCTGCCACAGAATCCTGTCGGCGGAGGGGTGGGGAAATATGACAAAGTAGAATTAATCAGATAAAAAAGATTCCCGGTACAGATGAAAACGGTCATATAGACAAAGAAGCACTCGTTTCTTGGATTGAACAAGCCCGACAACTGCTCCATAAACATGCTCGTGGGACCATAGGTGATCAATATATCGGTCAATTACTTGCCAGGGCACCTGAAGACGAGAGCGGCATGTGGCCTTGTGAAGCGGTCTGCGAGGCAATAGAGAAAACAGCATCCTCAGGGATAGGCCAGGGTTTTTCAAAGAGTGTTTATAATTCTCGTGGGCTTCATTGGCTTGGAAAAGGAGGCGAACAGGAACGTGAGCTTGCCTTGAAATACGACAACTTGGCAGATCGTTTGTACCACGACTATCCCTATGTAGCAGTGGTTGTGAAGGAAATTGCGAAATCCTATACATATGAAGCTAAATGTCGGGATACAGAGGAGGGTACCGAAAAGAGATTGCGCACTCCAGTGGGTTCTTGGTAAAATCAAGTGTGTCTTCGACCTCGTGTATAGATCTTGGGACATCCCAGTTCCCAAAATCGACTCGGTCTTTGACAACCTATTTGTGCCCCAGCCGTCCTGGTCACCAAGCACTACGCAACAACTTCGCAAACTGCTCTTCTGTACCATACTTTTCGAGAAATTTCGGCAAACTGAGACCTTTTTGAAATTGGATGATATTCTTTGCCATGTCCGCCACCTCACTAAGACACTGATTCTATGTATGTTCTATTATAGTCCAATTTCTGTATGCGTGGCTGAATATCGTGGGTAATCAAGTAA
>NZ_JBHNMF010001101.1:0-887 GCF_048562965.1 Thiolapillus sp.
ACCTGAGAATGAGCAAGGTCAAACAGAAGGTGTCGGGGTGCTTCCGGACAAGAAAGCACGCCGAGGCCTATTGCCGCATCTCCAGTTACCTGCAGACCATGGCAAATCAGGGATACAATCTGCTGGTCGCCATTCAAATGGCCTTTTCGGGACAGCTCTACGCTGATAGGGGTGAGTAGTTACGTCACAAGCGTGTCTTCGGCCTCGTGATAGATTTTGGGACATCCCAGTCCCCAAAATCGACTCGGCCTTTGACAACCTATTGGTGCCCCAGCCGTCCTGGTCACCCAGCACTACGCAACAACTTCGCAAGCTCGTTGCTGCTCCGTACTTGTCTCCCAATGACTGGACACCGCGTTTGGATGCCTACTTTGCTTCCCCTCTGGCGCTATGCGCACGCCGGGTAAGCAGTGCGGCCTCGCGGCTACTGGGGTCTACCAGCCTTCGCTTCGCTCTCCATGGCTGGCAGCGATCGAGGAATCCGATAATCCGGACGTAATCCAGGCCTACGAGAATCTCATGCGTGGCTCCCGCAACCACCTGCGCTAGTTCGCATCTCAGATCGAAAGCCTGGGACTCATCTGTAAGGCCCAAATCATGACCCAAGAAGAGGTGGATGAAATCATCAACTCACCCATGGAGCGTGGTGGCCGGGGTCACTAATCTCTTTTCCCTGGAACAGCCAACATGCCCATGCCTCCCCTGAATCCCCGGGCTGAGGCTCCCCCCCCCAAGCCCCCGGTTCCGCCGGGGGCTTGGTTTTTTTTAACATTTTAGATTCAGCTGGGCACTCCAGCCTTTTTCAGCACGGCAGCAAGCGGGCAAATATTGGTCAGCGCGCTCTGGGCCAGGTTTGCACCCACAAACAGGGTGAGTATCACCCAGTA
>NZ_JBHNMF010001102.1:0-886 GCF_048562965.1 Thiolapillus sp.
CTGAAAAGTAGGCAAAAACCGATCTGGGTTCCGTTCCTTTAACCACAACTCTCTTACGTTTCTCGCGCATTCAAAGCGCACACGTTCAGGCTGCGTAGGTGAAAGCACCCACTTGAATACTGCCTCCGTGGTCTGGTCCAGATCAATACCGGCAACTATGACCTTGAACTGCACATTTGGACGAGCACGACTGGTCCCATATTTCAGGTCATCCAGCTTTAGATCTAGGGTAATGGGTACCACGTGATCCCATTGGACACGAGGCAGTCGCGCTTGATCCTCATCCCGCGGCAGTCTGCAATCAATGCCTTCAAAAACCTCATCCAAGCCTCCGAGACAGCCCTGCAACAACTCGCGAGCCAATTCTTCTGCACCAACGCCACCATCATCATCAGCAGTAAGGTCATGGTCAAAACGGATTAACTCCACATGAACCCCAGATAGTTGCTCGGTCAACGACTGGCCACCGCAATCCTTCGCAAACTCTTCTAAGGCTCGCCAAATCCCCTGAAGCATTACTTCGAAACTCATACCGGTGATGGCCGGTACGGTCTTGCTGGTCTTTTTGCTAGAATCTCTTGTTCGTAAAATCTTCAATAGAGGCATAAGATCCGTTTGCAACAGTCGCTCCCGGGCATCTCCATTTGCTTCATGGATGAATGCATACAGTGTGTCGCGGTAGGCTGCGACATCATCGTAGATCGCCTCATTTCCCACAGTCATCGGCAATTCAATCTCTGAGTTGCCTAAAGCCTTTTCGATCTTCAGCCAGTCCCTTTTTCGCCCGGAAGTGGTCTTGTAACGCTGGTGTGAGATAAAAGCGTCCGCCTCTTTCAGGACAGCAGCGCCTTTCTTTCCACGAAGATCGGCAGGTTGTCCACTGGTA
>NZ_JBHNMF010001103.1:0-594 GCF_048562965.1 Thiolapillus sp.
TCGAGGATGAGCCAGTGCTGTCTGGAATGAACCTGTATCGCTATAAGTCCGAGCACAGAACATACGTTTGACTCTGCCCCAACAAAACAAGCGTGTCTTCGGCCTCGTGATAGATTTTGGGGCTCTTCCCCAAATGGAGTGGGTAGATTATCGTAATTCCCTATGAGAGACAAAGACCTATACGCCCAGATACTGGGAATCAAGAGTCCCTGGCAAGTATCCGGTGTAGAGCTGGCGCTGTCAGAGGGTGAAGTTACGGTACATGTGGAACAAGAGGAAGGGGTGCAGCACTGTTGCCCGACCTGTGGCGAGGTATCGCCGGGCTATGATTCCCGAAAGCGCAAATGGCGACATCTTGATACCTGCCAGTACAAAACCATACTGGTGGCGGACGTTCCGAGGGTGAAATGCAAGGAGCATGGTATTGTTACGGTGTCCGTGCCCTGGGCCGAGCCGGGTTCTGGGTTTACCGCCATGTTTGAGGCTCTGGTCATCGACTGGTTGAAAGAAGCCTCTACAGCAGCGGTTTCTCGTCTGATGGGGCTGAGCTGGAACGCCATTGACGGCATCATGCAGCGTGCGGTCAAACGCGGT
>NZ_JBHNMF010001103.1:604-885 GCF_048562965.1 Thiolapillus sp.
GTGGAACAAGAGGAAGGGGTGCAACACTGTTGCCCGACCTGCGGCGAGGTATCGCCGGGCTATGATTCCCGAAAGCGCAAATGGCGACATCTTGATACTTGCCAGTACAAAACCATTCTGTTGGCGGACGTTCCGAGGGTGAAATGCAAGGAGCATGGTGTTGTTACGGTGTCCGTGCCCTGGGCCGAGCCGGGTTCTGGGTTTACCGCCATGTTTGAGGCTCTGGTCATCGACTGGTTGAAAGAAGCCTCTACAGCAGCGGTTTCTCGTCTGATGGGGCT
>NZ_JBHNMF010001104.1:0-883 GCF_048562965.1 Thiolapillus sp.
ACGTCTTCAGAGAATTTAATGGGCATAATCGATACTCCAAATGGGATTTCAGTGGTCTAATATTAGCACCAGTTAAGAGCACCATCTACAAGAACCTTCAGCTCGCTTAATCAAAACAGGGTAAGCGCCCAAGAATCCACACCTGTTTTCCCGACCTGACCCCGTGCAGACTTTCTCCTGAAATTTCACGACACAGGAGAAATCGATGGACATGTCTGATGCCACCGAAGGCGCGTCATTCTGGCAGTCACACATTGCGGCCTGGCAACAATCTGGCCTGACGCAGAAAGCCTACTGCGAACAGCAGGAGCTGCGGTATAGTACCTTTGGCTACTGGGTCCGCAAGCTACGCCGGGCCGCCGAACCGGCAACAAAGAAGAAGGGGGCGGGCTTTGTGCCGGTGATCCCGGCCACGGTACAGCCCACCGGCCTGACCCTGAGCCTGCCCAACGGCCTGACGGCCTGGAGATCCGCGGCATCGAAGCAAACAACCTGGGTCTGGTGCGTGATCTGCTGGGGATGCTGGCATGAAGTACCGCAAGCGTGTCTTCGGCCTCGTGATAGATTTTGGGACATCCCAGTCCCCAAAATCGACTCGGCCTTTGACAACCTATTTGTGCCCCAGCCGTCCTGGTCACCCAGCACTACGCAACAACTTCGCAAGCTCGTTGCTGCTCCGTACTTGTCTCCCAATGACTGGACGCCGCGTTTGGATGCCTACTTTGCTTCCCCTCTGGCGCTATGCGCACGACGGGTAAGCAGTGCGTAAGCGCCCAAGAATCCACACCTGTTTTCCCCACCTGACCCTGTGCAGACTTTCTCCTGGAATTTCACGACATAGGAGAAATCGATGGACATGTCTGATGCCACCGAAGGTGCGCCG
>NZ_JBHNMF010001105.1:0-883 GCF_048562965.1 Thiolapillus sp.
AACTCCAGCATGAGCTGGTTGAATTCCAACTGGCGACGGGCCGGTAGATTGATTGCCGGATAACCCGCATCGAGCAGGATACCGTTCATCATCAAGCGCCCCAGGCGTTTGTTCACATCATAGAAAAACTGGTTTCGCGCCATTTCCAGAAAGACAAAAATGGCGCGGCCGTAGATGTCATCCATGCGACCAGCGGCGGCAACCATGTCTGCGAACCGCGAGGGCAGGGTGTCATACGAAGGTGGCTCCCATGATGTTCCTGCGATAGTCACCCCTCCGTTGCGAAATGCGCCCCATGTCAGCGCTTCCTCTTTTGCCGCAATGGCATGCAGCTTGCAAGCGTATTCGGCGCTCAGAATGAATGAACCGGATTGCAATGACGCAAACAGGTGTTTCCAGGCGTTTCCCTGATTGACGGCGATCTGCTGCTCTTCCAGTCTGTGTCCGCCCACAGTGATGCCGTCAAGCAGGGTTTGGATCTCCGGCAGTGTGAACGGGATGCCTTCAAGGTTGACCGCATCACACACGAAAGATGCCACCTCACGCTGTGCCAGCATGATAGCTTTGCCTTTATCAGGCAGCATGTTCCAGGTTTTATCAGCAATCATCCTACACTTCCTGTTTCCAACATCAACGCCGCCCGTTGCTCAAGCTGTGAAAACACCTCAGCAGGCAATCCCCGTTCCGCGGCGGCCACGAACGCATGGGCAAATTCGACCGACCGATTGTTGACGGCCCGATTGAGCGCTTTCTGGTCGGCCTTTAATTGCCCCAGGGCAATTTTTACAGTGGCGCGTTCGTCCTCCAGAAACGCCAGCTTGTCCTTCATCCGGCGAATCTGAACCTGGCGGTCGCCTGCGCAGTTGGTGAGTTGTTGTGTTAT
>NZ_JBHNMF010001106.1:0-883 GCF_048562965.1 Thiolapillus sp.
GATTGTTATCTTTCATATTTTTTTACCCTGGCCGACTTGTTCCCCTGTTTCTTTAAATGACGGCTCATCATAGCACCGTTATGGTGCTATGCGCAAGAAAAAATGGAGAAAAACAAAAAGAAGCAAGGACTTCACTCGATATCTACTTCACCTTCTACAATACAGAAAGACGGCATCAGCGCCTTGACCGGCGGACGCCAGATAACGTGTATTATGAGGCGACTGCCAGAAAGGTGATCTGAACCGGGAAAGCACTTATCTTGCTGCCCAATAATTGGGGTCCACTTCTCCTTGGGGTGGGCCAAAATTGTTGGCCGTAGGGGGGGCAGAATAAATGGCCATTAACACCTGGATCCACTGAACGGTCTCTGGGCATCGGTGCAGCGAAAACCGGACCCTCAACAGGATCTGGCCTTCGAGTACCCGGACATGAGATGATGCTTTCCCTGCCTACTCAACAGGCATGGGCCGCGGATTTTGCGGAAATCCGGACGTTTTTCAACATCCTGTGGTTCATTCGGCAGGAAAACAGGCCCCGCGTTTGTCTTGGTCTGGATGCTGGCGACAGCGAAAAAGGAAAGGGTATTTCAGGTGAGAGAATGACAAAAGAAAACGACATCGAACAACGCCTGCTCACCAAACTGCAAGACCTCAAATACACCTACCGCCCGGATATCCGCGACCGTGAGGCGCTGGAGCAGAACTTCCGCGAAAAATTCGAAGCGCTCAACCGCGTCAACCTCACCGATGCCGAATTTACCTGCCTGCTGGAGGGCATTATCAGCCCCGACACCTTCGCCTGCGCCGAGACCCTGCGCCACCCCAATACCTTCGAGCGGGAGGACGGCACGCCACTGCACTATCAACTGGTCAACCTCAAGGA
>NZ_JBHNMF010001107.1:0-882 GCF_048562965.1 Thiolapillus sp.
GAGATCGAACGCAGCACTCCCATCGAGTACGACCTGTGCATTTAATTGGGAAGACGGCCGGCATACAAAGTAGCTGGCCGTGTTCCCTGGTGAATTCCGCCCGCTATGGGTTAAAACCTGTTGATGTACCTCATATCCATATTTGGTGAGAATAAAATCGTAAAAGCCTTCGCTGCCAGCCATGGAGAGCGAAGCGAAGGCTGGTAGACCCCAGTAGCCGCGAGGCCGCACTGTTTTCCCGGCATGCCTTAGGTGATATATGGATAAACAGTTTGCTGCCCGTTTCCTGGATTCTGGGCAAGGCCAGCAAACGCGTTTCGGCTACGATTTCGTAAAGGGAGCAATCCTCATAATTCAGAGTGAATCGCCCGGTTTCAATCATGCTCGAATCGAGTATGTCATCAACCATGAACACCGGGTTCTGTGACGCCGTAATGATGCTGTCCATTTTCTTTCTTAGCGCCGGGTTTTTCAGCAGCATCCTGAGTTGTTCGGCTTGGCCGGTAATAATGATGATCAGTGTGCGTATTTCGTAGCTGATATTCCGCAATATCTGTTTTTTCTGCTGATCTGCCTGCTTCATCTTCTCGACCAGCTTTCTGTGCCAGGTGGCAAAGGTTCCGATATATATGGGAATCGCGGCGCCGCCAATAAGTTATGCGATGACCGTGGTGGGATGTTGATTCCAGTAGGGAACGAACAATACGGACAAAATCAATACTATTTCGTTGGCAACAGCGATACCAATAAGGTGTTTGTTGCTAGGTTCCTCGACGTTTTAAGTGGAATTCCTCCAAAAACCTGTGCCAGTATAGCGCCAAATACTGGCATGAGGAAAAGACGTGGACGGCAACGAGATACTGCTACTGGGATTGGGGATTC
>NZ_JBHNMF010001108.1:0-878 GCF_048562965.1 Thiolapillus sp.
CGTGTCGCTTTGCTCGAAGATGAATGTCATTGGCAGTTCACCCCTTGGGTGAAATCATGAAAATCACTGGAACTGCAATTTTACGCGATTATCATCGGGCGAACGACTTTCAGGCGGCTGCGGAAGTCACGGATTCAGGTACTATGCCAATTCAGATGGCAGCTATCTCATCGGCGGGTTGTCGCCAGGAACCTATCGTTTGGCCTTCGGTTCATCATTTTCGTGGAGCACTAAAAAGTACGCCAAAGAATATTATAGTGATGCTGGCGACATCGACGGCGCCACCAACATTTCAGTAACCGCAGGCGCAACAACACCCAACATCAATGCCGTACTGGCGCTTGCGCCTCCCAGCATTCAGGGCACAGTCACTGAAGATGGCACCGGAGCACCAGTTCCACAGTGTACCGTCTCTGCATCCAATGCAGGAACATGGATTCAATCGCTCACAGATGTCAACGGACACTACGTCATTTCCGGACTTCCAGATGGCGACTATCGCGTTTTCTTTCAGTGTGGGGAAACCTATCGCAACGAATTCCACAACGATGCTATAGATTACGACTCGGCAACACTGGTATCAGTTTCCTCAACCACCGCTCCCATTATCATTGACGCAGGAGTCTCACGTTTCACGAGCTTTGTTACCGGAACAGTGACTGATGAAATAACCGGCATCCTACTGGGTGGCCGGTATGTTTCCAGCCACTTCCAAGGAGCTGGTTGGCTCAATGACTATACCTGGACTGATGTTTGTGGGCTCTTCGACGTTTCATATGGATTTCAGTATGGAACCCGCCGGGCTGGCAATCATGTAGATCATAGTTATAAAAGTTCGGTTGTTTCGATAGCCTCTGGCTCGTGCTCTGGCTGCTTGG
>NZ_JBHNMF010001109.1:0-878 GCF_048562965.1 Thiolapillus sp.
CTTGTACCATGTCCCGCAGAAAAACATCGGGCACATCACGCCCATTCAGGCGCTTAAGGATTGGCACAAAAAAAGACCGTATTCTTTACAAACCGCAAATCCCCCCAAAAACCACCGACAACCACTGGTTATCTGTAAAGAAATATCGTAAACTTATCAGTGTAAAGATAACGAGTGTTTGTTATGCGGATCGGCTACGCGAGAGTTTCGACCCAGGATCAGAACCCCGATCTCCAGCTGGATGCCCTAAAGAAGGCCGGTTGCGAAGAGATTTTCCAGGCACCCCAAAAAACAGCACCAACTCCAGCAAACCGTCATCGCAAACCCCCAAGGACGATACCGCCACCACCCAGGCGCCAACAGCAAGGGGAATCAGCACAACGGTATCCGCTGCGGCAACACCCGCACGATTGAGACCGTTCAAACGTCCCCCATCACCCCATGCGAAACCTGTGGCGAAGACCTGAGCAAGACGCCCTGTCAGAAGTTTGAGCGGCGCGACGATCAGCCGGCGCTTGAGCGCCAAGCTGAAAGTGTTCAAGGAGTGGTTGAGAGTCAACCGGACTCTGCCGACTGCCAAGATCATGCGAACCACCGCAAACAAGCTGCGGGGTCATTATGCGTAATTACGGAGTATCGGGTAACAGCCGGAGTATCAGCAACTTTGCCTATCAGGTGGAACTGATACTTTGTCAAGTCCCGATAGATCATAGTTTTTCTTTTTGAATAATTCCGGTTGTTTTTTGTGCCAATCCTGTAAGCGCCTGAATGGGCGTGATGTGCCCGATGTTTTTCTGCGGGACATGGTAGTTGTAGATTTTCTGATACTGGTACAGCGTCTCCTGTAAATCCCTGGACGCATCAAAATGCGTGGTAAC
>NZ_JBHNMF010001110.1:0-877 GCF_048562965.1 Thiolapillus sp.
GAAGTTGTTGCGTAGTGCTTGGTGACCAGGACGGCTGGGGCACCAATAGGTTGTCAAAGGCCGAGTCGATTTTGGGGACTGGGATGTCCCAAAATCTATCACGAGGCCGAAGACACGCTTACTTGGCCAGCGCATCGTCGATTTCAGAGGTGTTCTCCGGAGCGTTCTGCAGCAGGTGTAGAGCGTCCGTGAATTCAACCACGGCCTTGTCCTGTCCCGCCTTGTACTCGGGGTTGTCCAGTCCCCAGCTGCGCAGCACGTAGAATTTACCGATGCGCTGGGAAAGCATGCGCTGCCGGCCGGATATGTTGACCAGTTTGCCTGCGTTGGTGCCTGAGCGTTCCTGAAGCAGCAGCACGAACTGGTGTGATTTCTTCAATACCTTGTCAGACATGACCGCTAGCTCTTCAGCCTTGTCTTTGGAGGGTTTGGCAGTAGCCAGTGCCTTGTATTTTTTCCACAGTGCCGCAACTTCGGCGATGGTTTTCCTTTCCTCGTCAGTGGCAGCAAAGTCTGTCAGTTCGGCAAGCTGCTTTTCGAACAGCTTGATGGAGTCCCGAAGCTGTATGTTGGCGCTGAGCATGACTTTCTGTCCAACCAGTGCATAAGCTTTCACGATGCGCTGTGAAAGCATGCGCTGACGTCCGGCCTTGTTGATGGCGTCACCCATGGTGAGGCTGGATTTACCGGCTGCCGGCGCGGCCTCAATGCTCCCAATAAAGATGAGCGGAAAGATGCAGGTCAAAAGAAGCAGAAGTTTTTGTGGTTTCATAATTGTTGCCCATCGATGAATCGGGTGCTTCGCTTAAAAAACAGGCTCTTCCCCAAATGGAGTGGGTAGATTATCGTAATCCCCTATGAGAGACAAAGACCTATA
>NZ_JBHNMF010001111.1:0-876 GCF_048562965.1 Thiolapillus sp.
ATAGGTCAGGCTGTCCCTGGGCACCCGGGTGCTGTTTTTCTCCAGCCAGGCCTTGAGGTCATCGAGCACCGGTTGCGCCAGCTGCTGACGCTGCCGGGTCTTTTCTTCCGGCGGCAGTTTCAAGCGTGTCTTCGACCTCGTGATAGATTTTGGGACATCCCAGTCCCCAAAATCGACTCGGCCTTTGACAACCTATTTGTGCCCCAGCCGTCCTGGTCACCAAGCACTACGCAACAACTTCGCAAGCTCGTTGCTGCTCCGTACTTGGCTCCCAATGACTGGACGCCGCGTTCGGAGGCCTACTTTGTTTTCCCTCTGGCGCAAGGCACGCCGGGAAAACAGTGCGGCCTCGCGGCTACTGGGGTCTACCAGCCTTCGCTTCGCTCTCCATGGCTGGCAGCGTTCGATCCGTTTCTCGATGGCGTAGAGTTTGCGGATCTTGCCGATGGCCACGTCGGCTTTGCTGACCTTCGTCCCTTTCTTCTTCACTGGCGCCGCTTTGCTGGCTTCGACGAACTTGCGCCGCGCATGATCCCAGCAGCCAATGCGGGTCAGGCCGTTCTCCCGGCACACCCGGTTGTAGCCGGCATAGCCGTCGGTCTGGAGTGTTCCCTTGAAGCCATCGAGCAGGCGCAGGGGCACCTCCTCGCTGCGCGAGGGATCGTATTCGAAGCACCGCCGGTCGGTCCGGTGGTCCGCCCCGGATCACCCACATCCATTTGTCCGACTGGGCCGATTTCCCGGTTTCCTTGAGTACCTGGAGTCGGGTCTCATCGGCTTGCAGGTAGTCCGCGTTCAGTTGCTGTTCCCGCAGCAGGTTGATCAACGGCTTGAATACGTCATCCAGGCGGATGATCCAGTTGGCCATCGTCGTGC
>NZ_JBHNMF010001112.1:0-876 GCF_048562965.1 Thiolapillus sp.
GCGAAGTGCTGCTGTTCCACCGGCAGCGAAACAAGTTCCTCGGCAATAATGTCGGTATGCAGGAAAGAGAATTCCACCTCCAGAATCTCGTCCAGCTCCTGACAGATTTTTTCCGCCGGCAGCCCTTGCTCAGCCATGGGAACCTGCCTTCATTCGTCTGAGAACCTGCGGGCGATCGTCCTGAAATCCTCTGCTACCGCTTGCAACGCCCGAACGACTTCGGGGTCGAACTGGCTGCCACTGTGATCCAAAATATAGGCCATAGCCTGCTCGTGCGTGGAGGCATCCTTGTAAACCCGCCGGGATATCAGTGCATCGTACACGTCCGCCACTGCCATGATCCTCCCTGACAAGGGAATATCTTCACCCGACAGACCCCGCGGATAACCACTGCCATCCCATTTCTCATGGTGTGTCCAGGCTATCTCTGCCGCCAGCTGCAGGAAATGGTTGTCTCCCAGCTTCGCTTTGGCATGCATGAGTGCATCCTTCCCATGTTCTGCATGCTTTTTCATCTCCTCGAATTCTTCTGAGGTCAGCCTGCCGGGCTTGAGCAGAATTTCATCCGGCACACCGATCTTGCCGATATCGTGCAGGGGAGCAGACCGGGCCAGCAAATGCACATAATGACGGGTCCTGATGATGTGATTGCCGGTCTCGTTGTCCCTGTATTCGGCCAGCGAAGCCATGGTGTCCACAGTGGCCTCCTGGGTCAGTTCCAGCGCACGACTGCCTTCGCGCAGCGCCAGCAGCGTACCCTCCAGATTGCCGAGCAATCGTCCGATGATGAATACCAGAATGAGCGAGAGTGCCAAATAGTTGCTGCAGATGACCACGAACAGCGCCAAGCCATCGCGCAGCAGGGGTGTCAGACCC
>NZ_JBHNMF010001113.1:0-875 GCF_048562965.1 Thiolapillus sp.
GCAACGCCGCCCTGCTGAAAGCAATAATTGGCCGCCCAGCCCATGCCCCTGAACCGAAGCGTCTACAGCTAGACGGCCAAGCCGAAATACTGGCACATCATGTCGAGCCAGGCCACGCTTAATCATCTCCGGCGCACGTTCATAAGCAATGGAGGCTGGACTTAGGCTGTAGTAGCCCAATATCTTTTCATTGTTCTCGCTAACAGCAAGATAGGTTTTTACCCCACCTTTCTCATGGCTCTGCCTTGCATGGCGATGTAAAAACTGATTCAACGCCTCATCGCCACAGTCAAAGGCACCGCGATCATGATGTTTGCCAATGGGCTCTTCGTGCCAGATAGGTAGCATTATGATTGCTTCGGTAAGGCAAAAGCTGCGGCCAACAATTTATCATTGGGCGCCGGTGGGTTATCTAAAAGATCCAGAATATGCAAGCTATCTCTTTCGGTCAGCTCCAATCGCTCGTTCTCGTCGATAATCTTCCGTGCTGCTGACATCACATTGCGGATCACGAACTCAGTCAAGTTGGTATGTTGTAAAGCGGCTGCACGCATCAACAGCGTCTTTTCTTCTGAGGCGATACGTAGTGACATACGGTCGTTAGTTTCTACTGGAATCTGAGGCATGGTTAAGCCCTCCTTCTTGTACACATTAAAATTGTACACAAGGCTGTGCCTATCAGCAAGCCGTACGCAATGAAAGCGTACAAAATATGTGTCAAAAACGAACATTTTTGGCACTGTCGCGGCCACCATTGATTGTCTCAACATGGGAGGGTTCAAACCCCCAGCTTCAGCTGGAAGCTTTCAGCCTCCTGGTTTAGTGTAGGGGGCATGAGTGAGTACAGACACGGGACACATTCGGTATTTCGGCTA
>NZ_JBHNMF010001114.1:0-875 GCF_048562965.1 Thiolapillus sp.
ACATCAACGCGGCTAAAAATATCCTTGCCGCGGGGGGGCATCCCCGTCTCGATGGAGGAATCCTCGCCCTTCAGGGCGAGTGAGGATGTCAAGAATAACTGAAGAACGATCTGCATCAATACGGCGCCCCCAACAATACCGGGGTGAAAGAGGTAACCCCCTGCGGCCTGGCCGCGATTACGCAATATTGTCTGGAGCAAGATATTCCGCTGTTTCGCATCGGGCTGAACACAACGGCAACAAACCTGCTATGCCGACAGCAGCAGCGGGTGAAGGCTGACCCCGAGGCGGACATCCGCGACCATGCACAACGGATTCAACAAATGCTCGCCAACGAAGTGCATTGGGTAACCCGTGAATCCCAACACTATGAATACATCGACACGAACTACCAGGGCAATGAAAGCCTGGAGCGCGTGCTTGCGCGGGTCTTCCGGGTGCTCAAAAACGGGCGGGGGAGGGCGGCCCATGCCAACCATCGCATGATTGCTTAACCGCCCCTGGCGGCAACGCCGAATGCCCCCAGAGAACCGCTGTTTCTGGCACTGAAACCCTCGAATGCCGCACTCTACACCCCCTATTCTTTCCACATGGAAAGAATAGCCGTGGTTTTTCGGTGTTATTCTGGTATTATCTTTCCATGTGGAAAGATATAGGGGGACAGAGGCCACTCAATGAAGAAATCGGCGGAAAAGACCTCCATACCGTGGGGGCAGGCAGAAAAAGCACGGCATGAGCAGCCAAGCATGGTAACAGGTGAGCGCAGAACAGCCGCTGATGCTGATAAGGCAATAACATTCACCCCAACAGCCTTTGGCGAACACCTCGAATATCCCCGGCCTGCCGACTGCGACCTGGTGGTTGTCTGCGTTGAC
>NZ_JBHNMF010001115.1:0-873 GCF_048562965.1 Thiolapillus sp.
CGTTGAAATATTCATTATAGGAGCTTCCTGGTGGGCTTTGCCCCATAGTAAAATCAAACTCTTCGGGAAACTTTAAGACTTCCCACCCCTCCGGAATCATCCCCAACTCACTATCCACCAAGCGATCAGGAAACAAAGCGGCGATTTCTTCAGTCATTCCCTCTGGCTGTTTTCCTTCCATCTTGGCCTTCACCGGATCGAAATCGACGAACCAGGACTTGAAGATGGCGCGGGCGATGGATTCGAGGGTTTGGGCCATCTGTCGGTTCAGCTCGATCTTGTCGTCCAGCGTTCCGAGGATGTGGGCGATGGCGCGTTGTTCGGGGAGCCTTGGATAAGCAGCTTCTAGGTTCTCGAGGTCACGCTTGGTAATGTGGCCCAAGCCAGTCGTCTGCTTGTTACGGGCAATTCCCACAAAATTTGGTTTCAGGTAGCGAAGCAAGTAGTAGAAGAACACGGGATCTATTCCCTCAGTCGGCGTTACCCGGAAGATGTGTTGATTCAACCACCCCTCTGGGTCTCGCCACCAGAAGGCGTCGATCGACGTTTCAGGCTGACCGGACCATGAAAACAGGAGATCACCATATCTCACGCGCACCGCGTCATCAAAGGTCTGCTGGGTAAACTTGGTCTGACCGGATATCCCACCCTTGATTTCCGCGATCTTGATCACAGGCAACCCGGAATCGCTGAATTGGATATTCCGAAATGCGAGACCGTTTACCCATTGGGCTAACGAATAGAGGGGGCACCGCTTCCAGTGATCCGGAAAGTATGGGTCGTTTGTGGAACAGCTTGAGAACTTATGATTTACAGGGTAATGAGTGTTCCGTATGCCGTCAACTATTCAATGTTTCACAAATAGCGTAATTA
>NZ_JBHNMF010001116.1:0-873 GCF_048562965.1 Thiolapillus sp.
CTTCCGCAATAAAGAGCGGTTTGCCAATGCCATTTACTTCCATCTCGGCGGGTTGGATCTTTACCCTGATGGGATTACTAGATGATGGGCGCCCACTCAATCAGGGGAAGAGCCAAAAATGCAATAGGGCTGATTGTTTGGCGCTTACAAATAGCATAGGCTTCGGCCTCGCTCACCAACCGGACGATACAGGGCACATTGGTCAGCCCGGCGATTTGTGCGGCCCGGTACCGGCGCTCCCCGGCAATGATATAGAACACGGTCTTGTCTTCGTTGGGACGGATGACCAGGGGCTGCGCGATGCGATTGCGGCGAATGTCCTCCGCCAGGTCGTTCAGCGCGGCCTCATCGAAGTAACGCCGGTGGTTGAAGCCTTCCTTGACCTGGAGCAGCGCCACCGGCACATGCAAAAACTGTTCGTTTTGCAGGTTGGCCATGACAGCGGCAAGATCGAAGGGGGCGGGTAAGGTTTCAGCGGTATTCATGTGGATTCTCCGAAGTGTTGTTGAGTACACCTCCTATCATCCACATTATTTCAATAATGCAAGCCTGACGGATCAGGAAAACAGGAAGTGTGTGACTGGGGAATAAAGTCTTTAACTAGGTAATAAAGTCCTTTACTGGGGAATAAAGTCTTTAACTCCTATTTTTACAACGATTTGGTGGTTTTATTTCGTGAGAATAAAGTCGTAAAGCGTACAATAAAGTCGTACAAAATTTATCCACAGGGAATAATAAAGTCGTAAAATCGATTTGGGCTCTTCGACGTTTCATATGGATTTCAGTATGGAACCCGCCGGGCTGGCAATCATGTAGATCATAGTTATAAAAGTTCGGTTGTTTCGATAGCCTCTGGCTCGTGCTCTGGCTGCT
>NZ_JBHNMF010001117.1:0-872 GCF_048562965.1 Thiolapillus sp.
CATTGCCAAACCAACTGTCGGTCACCACCAACACGGGGAGCTGGGAAAATTGTTCCGCCACGGAACAGAGCATCACCACCGCCTGCGCCATCTTCGAGCGGAAGGTAACCGGGACACCGGCAATCTTGGCGGTCAGGGACTGCGCCTCGATATCCTTTTTCATGAAATAGAACCGGAATGCCAAAGGCAGGCAACACCAGCGTCCTTTGATCATCTTCAACAAGCCAATGGAAACGATATTCTGAGACCAGGGATAAGTCGGCTGGTTGAGTTTGGCGGTATGATCGTGAAAGAAGCTGCAACCAAAAATCTTGCGCCCTGTCTTGTTGTTGATGGAATCATCCGGCGCCACCAGCAACCGGCCCTCGACAGCAGGATCGGGAATCTGTTTCCAGAGCACCATCCACAGCCGATCCCAGGGCAGCTTGTTCGAAGCCATGAAGGTGTAGAAGCGCCGGCTGTTCAGATCGAGCCCGAACAGCGTCTGGAGGGAGCGCAACAGATTGGAGGTCATGGACGAGGTAAAAGGCACGATGACCGCCAGCAGGGTAAAGGCAAACCAGTGAGCCCGTTCACGGCCCAGTCTGGAATCGGAAAATGGGGCTTGGAGAGCCCGCAGAAGGTCGCGTAGAATGAACATTGAGTGGGGTTCCTTTCTTTTGGTTATTCAATGTCTTAGTAGCTTTGATTATACCAAAAGGGGGTACTTCATTCATCTTTTAAGTGATTGTAATTTAAATAAAAATACACAAAATCATGGGGCATCAGGAAGGGTGGTAATTAGCTATACTTATGGCATATTAACCAGAATTATGACAGCGGCCTTGCTAAACTTTTTCCGATGAAGTCCGGTGAAAACGGTGAAACTTCAG
>NZ_JBHNMF010001118.1:0-872 GCF_048562965.1 Thiolapillus sp.
CTAACAGACAAAAGAACAATGTCAGACTGTCAGTTACTCTTGATGAAGGATGAAGGCGAATACTCTGAATTGAGTCAGCTTGCCGCATCCTTGGATCTGTCTGTGGCTTGGATGATCAAGCAGCTGTTTCTGAGTTTATTGCTCGTCATCGAACCGGTATAAAAAACGATTTTCCGCTACGCTAGTCCGGAGACATGCCTAATGATAAAAGAGAAAAAGGAGAAATTGAAGTGACTCTCATGCCTTATGGTGGAAACACGCAGTCGATCCACCACGTCCCCGGACTGTATAGCAGACAATCAAATTCGCTTTCTACTCGGCAACCCAAACAGCCAGAGAGGTCAAACGTATGAGCCAGTCAAACGGCCTGATTTCATTTCTACGTCACTACGGCCCCATACCCTCCGGGGATAACATGTACGATGAATTGATCCAGACCGAGATTGAGCGCCATGGCATTGATCCTGTCATCCACATTACCCCAGCAAGGCTGAAAGAAGTTCAAGAGAACTTCGGATCAGCAGAACCCCGTAACGTTATCCTGACCGGGACTGCTGGTGATGGTAAAACTTTCCACTGCCGACAAATCTGGACGACTTTCGGTGGCGACCCCGAACAATGGAACGCCGGAGAAAAGATTGTCTCGCTAACGCTTCCCGCTTCGGGAAAAGCATTAACCATTGTCAAAGACCTAAGTGAGTTGACCCAAGCCGAAAAGAACAAAATGCTGGCGAGCCTAGCCGCGTCAGTAGCCGGTAAAGATTCTGACAATCTTTACCTGGTCGCAGCCAATGATGGTCAGCTCCTGGCTAGTTGGCGCGATTGGTCGGAAAGTCAAGATGAAGAAGAGCACAAGCTATTCAAAATAATAG
>NZ_JBHNMF010001119.1:0-869 GCF_048562965.1 Thiolapillus sp.
AATTGTATTCAGGTGTATAGCAGTCGACTGGGATGTCGGGTAATCGAATTGAATGTGCAGCCAGATCATGTGCATCTGCTGGTGAAGGTGCCGCCAAAGGTGTCGATATCGAAGTTGCTTTTTCCGTCGCTGCGCTTTGATGGGATCTTGGCGATCATCGTTCGGATAACCCCATGATTGCGCCCTTGATCAAGTGCAGTATCTCGGCGGTTTCCTGTGCGTGGACCTTGCCGGCCTCGGTGTCATTGAACAGGTGTTTTTGCAAACCGGCGATCCGGCGTAGCTCGCGGATCATGACCTGATCGGTCTGGCTCATCACTCGCCGGCCCAGCACCCGGCGGCGGCAATACTCGGATAGACTGAGCGCCCCGGCCTCAGCCTGGTCGTTGACCTCGGCGAACTCCGAAGCCGTCAGGCGGATGTTGATCCGCTTGCCTCGCGGGTCGGGATTGCGGGCGAATCGTCCGCAATGGTCGTGAAGCTGGTCTGTCACCTTCCTTTCTCCTACGGCAAAAAAGCGCGGCAGCGTGTGGGGGGGGCGGGGGGCTGCTGCCCACTGAACAGTGTGTGTTATTAGGGAACCGTGGGGAGGGCGCAGCCCGTCCACGGTGACCGGTCGGTGATGACGGTGCTTGCACCGTTGTCGCCGAAACACCATCCTGTCCTAGCCTTCTAGCATTAAGATACTAGCTAGTTCCCGTCTATAAATGCCAAGTCATTGAAATTCAATTGAAAAACCGAAAAAAGATGATGAGAAATCCGGTGCAGGATGGTACAATTATGATCTAAAGCATTGATACATAAGAAAACCATTCCAGCACCGGAGGTAACAATGCGAGAAAAACGCACCGTCCAGAGCAGTATATTCC
>NZ_JBHNMF010001120.1:0-866 GCF_048562965.1 Thiolapillus sp.
GACCATTGCGAAGTCAAATGGCCTGACCGACAACGAAATCCAGCGTAAGGCTGATGCCTTCGAGCATGAGGATGGTGTACGCCTTGTCAATGGCGCACAGAAACAGTCGAGAGGTATGAAGTCGAGAGGTATGAAGCGGTGAACGGTCGTTTGTGGAATAGGTTGAGAACGTATAATTTACAGGGTAATGAGTGTTCCGTATGCCGTCAACAAGAAGGCGCCTTTTATCATCACCAAGGTGCTGACGGATAATGGTAAAGAGTTTACGGATCGCTTTATCGCCAACGGAGAACGTAAACCCACCGGCCAGCATCCTTTTGATCAAGTATGTCAGGCAGAAGGCATTGAGCACCGTCTGATCAAGCCCAAACACCCGCAAGCCAATGGCATGGTTGAGCGTTTCAATGGCCGGATCAGCGAGATTCTCGCTACCACGCATTTTGATGCGTCCAGGGATTTACAGGAGACGCTGTACCTGTATCCGCTGCCAGCCATGGAGAGCGAAGCGAAGGCTGGTAGACCCCAGTAGCCGCGAGGCCGCACTGTTTTCCCGGCGTGCCTTGCGCCAGAGGGAAAACAAAGTAGGCCTCCGAACGCGGCGTCCAGTCATATGGGAGCCAAGTACGGAGCAGCAACGAGCTTGCGAGGTTGTTGCGTAGTGCTGGGTGACCAGGACTGCTGGGGCACCAATAGGTTGTCAAAGGCCGAGTCGATTTTGGGGACTGGGATGTCCCAAAATCTATCACGAGGTCGAAGACACGCTTGTACCATGTCCCGCAGAAAAACATCGGGCACATCACGCCCATTCAGGCGCTTAAGGATTGGCACAAAAAAAGACCGTATTCTTTACAAGCCGCAAATCCCCC
>NZ_JBHNMF010001121.1:0-865 GCF_048562965.1 Thiolapillus sp.
CCATCCGTCTCATCCAATTCACTGGCACCTTTGTTGGGGTTGAACAGGTCGTTCTCCAGACGCAGGATGCTCAGCATGGTTCCCGTGAGACCACGATCCATGGCCCTGGGCGAGAAAGGCGTCACCGACTGTGCCTCCACGTGTTTGTAGAAGGTCGCATGATAATGCTCGAAGGTCTCGTAATGGGAGAGATCCCTCGGGCGTGCCCATGTGAGTACGGAACAGACCAGCCCCGGGAACTGACGCCCAACACGACTGGTGGCCTGGATGTATTCCGCCGTGCCCTTGGGTTGACCGTTCACCGCCATCAAGCCTAGGCGATTGACGTCCACCCCCACCGACAACATGTTGGTCGCCAACAATACGTCGATGGCACGCATCTCGTTCTCGTCCCATCGAGTGACATACGTTTCTTTCTCACTGTCGTACGAAGCGTTGAACTTCACCTCCAGTTGGTCGAGATACTTGGGAATGTCCTGACTCGATACCCGGGAGGTCAATTCCTTGATGTTGTAGACGGAACGCTGGGCCAACCCGGGGCGATCCACCAGGCTCATCTGGACACGGTAGGACCGCGTCTGTACATCGTCCTCGGCCAGCCGTTTCATGCCACCCAATTCACGCAACGAATTGAAGTAACCGACCATGGTCAGATAGGGATCCGCCGCCTGCCCGAAACGATCGAACAATGCCTGTGCCGCTGTCAGGAAAGCCGTATAGACCCGGATCAACATCGCCGGCCTTGAGCTGCCCGGCGAACAGACCCCCAGATAGCGGCGCCCGGGCCGATCCGCTATGGAACGCTGGACGGAGAAGAAGTTGTCCTCGATATCCAGCCCATGGGGCGGGAATATGGACACACGGC
>NZ_JBHNMF010001122.1:0-861 GCF_048562965.1 Thiolapillus sp.
GACCGGAACATTTGACCGATGCGCAGGAGAGCAGGCTGGCGGAACTGCTGCAGTACAACCTTCGCAGCGTGCGGGCCTACCTGCTGAAGGAGGCGTTCCAGTTCTTCTGGGGTTACGTTTCCCCCTACTGGGCCGGTCAGTTTCTGGATGGGTGGTGTACGAAAACGATGCGATCGGCGAACAGTCCCAGTTGCTGCTCCTTGATCCGGTTCTCCATCTCGCCACGGGCATAGTAAAGATCTTCGTATAAATGTTGGGCATCCGCGTCACGGGTGCTCAGGTTAGTGACGACAAAACGCGGATTGGCCTTGCCCGGCAGGTATTCGGCCTTGCCGATCACCCGCCGTTCACAGGACCAGGATTTGCGCGTGCGGTAGCGGAAGTCACGGAAACACCGGGCGGCCTCGCCGGTGCGCTCACAGGCCAGGCGGGCCTCTTCCATTTCTTTGCCCAAGGCCTGTTGCAGGCGCTTGTTGCGCGCCAGACCCAGAACATAGCCCACGTCGTTGGCCTCGCACCAGGCCATGATCGCGTCACGGCAGAAACCCGAGTCTGCGCGAATGATGATCCGTGTCTTTGGCCAACGTGCGCGAATCTGACCCACGATGCGTTGCAATTCGTCCACACTGCCTGATGAGGCATCCTTGTCCGCCGTACGCAACCGGGCGCACAGCAGGTGCTCACCACTGAAGATGTACAGCGGCAGGTAGCAATAGCAGCGGTAGTAGCCGTGGAAAAAACGCCCTTCCTGCTGACCGTGCAGCGGATCATCCGTCGCATCCAGGTCGAGCCAGATCTTGCGCGGGGGCTTGCGGTACGACTCCAGGAAAAGATCGACCAGCAGTCGATCCATTGCTTCAT
>NZ_JBHNMF010001123.1:0-861 GCF_048562965.1 Thiolapillus sp.
TGTACAGCTGAGAAGCATGGTTTTGATGGAGATCGATTCCAGACCACTTGCATTCTATCAAGATGATAATTTCATCATCCTTCTTGATCACATAGTCAACCTTCTCACCTTTTTTTGTCCCGATATCCGCAGTGTATTCTGGTATTACTTCCATTGGATTAAATACGTCGTATCCAAGGGCACTGAGAAATGGCATGATGAAGGCGTTTTTTGTTGCCTCTTCCGTTTGAATATGATCCACCTGCTTTGGAATCCTTGCAGCAAGTTCCTTTATCCCGTCAATTAAATCCATATGGCCCCCCCGTATCCGGAATATGTCAACCTTATATGTACTGTTCTTTAACGAAATAACATCTATTTTTGATATCCCGAAGCACCTCAGTGTTGTGAAATTGATGCGATCATAAATTTCATCCGTCTGATCATCGGGAATGGAGTTAATCGCTACAAATTTTGCAAGCGCGTCTTCGGCCTTGTGATAGATTTTGGGACATCCCAGTCCCCAAAATCGACTCGGCCTTTGACAACCTATTTGTGCCCCAGCCGTCCTGGTCACCCAGCACTACGCAACAACTTCGCAAGCTCGTTACTGCTCCGTACTTGGCTCCCATATGACTGGACGCCGCGTTCGGAGGCCTACTTTGTTTTCCCTCTGGCACAAGGCGCGCCGGGAAAACAGTGCGGCCTCGCGGCTACTGGGGTCTACCAGCCTTCGCTTCGCTCTCCATGGCTGGCAGCGTCGGCATTGCCACTTTGGGTTGTTGTCCAGATGCAAAGCGCTCAGGACGGGCGTGGTAAGCGCTATCCAGCGCGCTTTGCTTTTGTAAGGCAATGTCGCTTATAGCGATCAGTAAATGCCTG
>NZ_JBHNMF010001124.1:0-860 GCF_048562965.1 Thiolapillus sp.
GCGGAAGTCGGGCCGGTAATTAGGCGTATGGAGAAACAATCCAGGCAGGTTGCCGCCATGAATATCGCGGCTGCGGTCACGGCGCTGATCGCGGCCGGCCTGGCCTTGCTGTCGGCTATTTAGGACGTGAGAGGCCCTGAGACAGGCGCTGTCCTCGTGATTGAGTCTGTTTCTGTCCTGGGCCTGCTTTTTCACGAACGCCTCATGCTGGCGCACCGCAAGGCGCATGGCATCCCAATCGGAAGCGGGTTCCGGGTTCTCAGCCCGCATTTTTCGAGTAGCCAGCTCTTCGAGCTTTGGGGAGTGAAGGCCCATACCGTCCCTGATTTCACGCACGGCATCCAGGCGATGATGCAGCACCTGAAGCCGCGCTCGGCATTGGGCCTGCCGGGTCTGCCAGGCGCGTTTGGTGGAGGGAAGGGAAAGAAAGCCTGGGGAGCATGATTGCATCTGCTGCAACCGGGCCTGCTGGCGATCCACAAGGGCTTCTAATCGGTCCTCGATGCGCTCAACCTGATCATGCTTGGATTGCACGTAGGCGACGAGGGTTTCCTGGTAGGTCTGCTCGATGGGCGCAGAATCCAGCAAGGAGTGTTGCTGCTGCTCAAGGGATTCCGCCGCCTCAAGCAGAGAGTTGGCAGCCTGATCTACAGTGCCGCCGCCTTGCCCTGCCTGCGGGCCTCGCGCCGGCGCTTGAGTTCGGCATGCATCCAGGCGCTCGATTCCCTCGCGTCGCGCTGTAGCGATTCGCTTTCGGATTGCGTCAACAGACGCGGCAGATCGGAGGTGTCCCGCTTCGCCTTGTGTGAGTTGGTCAATGCCATATCCAAATGTCTCCTGCCAATATTGGTTCATGTTGC
>NZ_JBHNMF010001125.1:0-859 GCF_048562965.1 Thiolapillus sp.
TAACTAGAGTTTAGAGTTTCAGAGGAGAAAAACCAACACACTTTTACAACATCCTCCCAGGGGGCACTTTGAGTGATCTTCCACACCAGGTTATTGCCAAGGGAGGGGCGTAACTGAGGTAGAATTACCCCTTCTTCTACGTACGTACGATTTCTGGAACAAAGGTATGTGTAAATTTTGCTGGACTGTCCTGTTGCTTCTGCTGCTCGCTATTGTCGCTGCGGTGTATAAATTCGGTTTTGTCGGCAGCGTGGTACAGGCACCGGATGGTCGCCAGGCGCTGCAACTAACCCTAGGCGAGCGCAATATGGTGCTGGGTGAGATGCGTGATTTCCTGGTAGCCGTACAGGCAATCATCGTCGCGACCAATGCGGAAGATATGGCAGTTGCAGCGGCAGCGGCCCGGAAAGTGGGCATGGCAGCCCAGACTGCGGTACCGCCGGCGCTGATCGGCAAGCTGCCCTTGGCGTTCAAGAAACTGGGATTCGGCACCCACTCGCAATTTGACCAGCTGGCGCTGGATGCCGAGCAGTTGGGTGACCCCCTGCAGACCCGGGAACAGCTGGCAGCTCTGATGAACAACTGCGTGGCCTGTCATGCGACCTATAGCCTGATGGTCGCAGACTGATTATCTCCGCCGAAAACATTCATGTAAGGGATGAGTTTTGCATCTCCAGTATCAAAATCTTTGGCAGATTTTCCGGAAAGCGGTGGTTTTTCTCCTCTGAAACTCTAAACTCTAGTTACTCGATACTTTCGAGGAAAAAGGCTGGATGCTTGCAGATCATCCAGCATTAGGCCAAGAACGGCCAGACATTGCTGTTGATTCCGCCTGCTGGCACCCTCCAGCCGCCGATGG
>NZ_JBHNMF010001126.1:0-858 GCF_048562965.1 Thiolapillus sp.
GAAAGTGGTGCGGTCAGTGGTGTCGGTCGGTGCCATGGGATTCTCCTGTGTTGTGGTGAGGCAGGAGAAAGTCTGTGGCAGGTGGTGATCAAGGAACAGGTGTCGATTCGTGGGCGCTTACTCTGCCTCCATCAGTGCCTTCAGCGTATGCACGTCCTTTGCGCCGGAGGAAACGGACGCCACATAGACATTCTCGTAGGCCATGGCGATCATGCCCAGGTCCTTCTTGGGCGCAGCCTTGCCCCCGGCGGAGAACTTGGCCACGGCGCCCCGTGGGGTCGCCTTGGAAGTCTGGCCGCCGGTATTGGAGTAAACCTCGGTATCGAGCACCAGCAGGTTGATGTCCTTGCCGGACGCCAGTGCGTGATCCAGACCACCGAAGCCAATATCATAGGCCCAGCCGTCGCCTCCAACGATCCAGACGCTCTTCTTCACCAGATAGTCGGCGATGGACAGCAGGCGCCTGGCCTTGTCCCTGTCCAGGGTAGCGAGCTGCTCCTTGAGTTTTTCCACCCGCTGGCGCTGCTGGAAAATACCGGGCTCATCCGACTGGTCAGCAGACAGTATCTCCTGAACCAGCGCCGTATCCAGCACATCGCCCAGCTGCGCCAGCAGCACTTCTGCCTGGTGACGGTGCTGGTCAACGGCCAGGCGGAACCCCAGGCCGAATTCGGCGTTGTCCTCGAACAGGGAATTGGACCAGGCCGGCCCCCTGCCCTCGGGGTTGGTGGTATAAGGGTAAGCGCCCAAGAATCCACACCTGTTTTCCCCACCTGACCCTGTGCAGACTTTCTCCTGGAATTTCACGACATAGGAGAAATCGATGGACATGTCTGATGCCACCGAAGGTGCGCCGTT
>NZ_JBHNMF010001127.1:0-858 GCF_048562965.1 Thiolapillus sp.
AGGCCGCGCCTTGCTATGTCAACTATTTTTTGAGATTTTTAGTGGTTTTTCTCCTCTGAAACTCTAAACTCTAGTCAAAGTGCTTGAATGCCCAAATCAGGGCCATTTATTCAAATGATGCTGCAGAGTATCCCTGAATAAACATCTTATCAAGAAGCATGGTGGATAAAATGCCAACAAATGCCATATTGTCAGCGAAACCGATGATGCGGCCATTCGCTCCCTTGTTGAGCAGTTTTCCCACCGCGGCGGGATTGAAGTACCCCGCCGTACGCAGCGATTCTTCGCTCAGCAGTTCCTGCACGTAGGGCACAGGCTTGCCTCCGGAGAAAAATGACAGGCTGTCTGGCGCACGATAGGGCTGCTTGCTACGCTTGCGTATGCTGTCAGGAATCAGGCCGGCCATGGATTTTTTCAAGATGAACTTTTCGTTGAGTATCCTGATCTTGTAGCGGGCAGGGATGTTTGCGGCAAATTCCATCACGCGATGATCCAGAAACGGGAAACGGCCTTCTACCGAATTCGCCATGGCCATCCTGTCACCTTGGGAATTGAGCAGGTAGCCTGAAAGCAGCGTATGGTTTTCGACATACTGATCCCGATTGAGCGGATCCCAGCGACCGATGTCCTTGGGCAACAGTCTCAAAATGGACTCGTAGCCCACCTTGCTTTCCACCGCCGATTTCATTTCTGCCGAGAAAAACCGCCAGCTTCGCCGAGTGGTGCTCCAACGCGGAACATGTGCAAAGAATGGCTGGTCGATGTACTCCATACCCTGCTGAAAAAACTGCTTGCCAAAATCCCCGCTGGCGGCGGGATTGTATTTCAGATAGGGGTAGAGTTTTTTCAGAATCAACG
>NZ_JBHNMF010001128.1:0-856 GCF_048562965.1 Thiolapillus sp.
CAAGCCCTTCGCATCCCTGATGCCTCCGCGTCCGTGACGCTCCGCGCTCCGCTTGGCTTGCTAAGGGGATACCCCTCGCGCCGGTCAAGGGTTCGCTTCGCCCTGCCCTCGCCCGTTCAGACTCCTCCCTTCGGTCGTCTCTTAGCTGCGGCCTCCGCCAGGCCCTGGACCTATGCTACTCCGTTTCAACGCCAGGAAAGGATTCATTTTGGCTTTCCCTTCCTGGAGTACATGTCCAAAAAGCGCGACAAGCCCCTTCCTTCATGGAGGGGAAGGATAGCGCATCGCCGGTAGGCGATTAGTGAGGGGCTTGCTGTTGTTCGATGTACTGCTTCAGTACCTCGATGGGGGCACCTCCCACGGAACCGGCAAAGTACGAAGGCGACCAGAGATGGCCTTTCTTTCCGATCCAGTGGGTTTTGATGTGCGGGTAGCGTTTGCGCAGGCGGCGGGACGACACCCCTTTGAGGCTGTTGATCAGTTTCGACAGTTGCACGGTCGGGGGATATTCCACAAGCAGATGCACATGGTCGGCTTCGCCGTTGAACTCGGACAAGGTGGCTCCTTGGATTGTGCATACATCACGCATGATCTTTTCCATGTCACGCAGCATGGCGCAGCCCAACACCTTGCCGCGATACTTGGTGATGAAGATCAGATGGGCGTGAAGCATGAACACGCAATGGCGACCGGTACGAAGCGCTTTATCGGGCATAGACCTATTGAATATATAGCGAGGATATGCGAGTATTTTACACATGAAAGCCACAAAGACCAATATGCC
The DNA here is from genome assembly GCF_048562965.1 of Thiolapillus sp. Lineage (NCBI taxonomy): Bacteria > Pseudomonadati > Pseudomonadota > Gammaproteobacteria > Chromatiales > Sedimenticolaceae > Thiolapillus > Thiolapillus sp. Next base: position 785 of record NZ_JBHNMF010001128.1, read on the forward strand.
GATCAAGACCTTGCAGGTGCGCGTGAGAGACAGGCACGCAGCACTGTTGTCGCGTATGGCCTTTGAGGTGAA
>NZ_JBHNMF010001129.1:0-856 GCF_048562965.1 Thiolapillus sp.
TGTGTTGGGTCAATAGCATAGACTCGGCGTACTATGATGTCAAGCCTCTACAGACATGAAAAAGCGATTGTAGATCCATGGAGGCAGGCTTGTACTCATCTTAGGGGTGAGTAGTTACCTCAATGGGTTAATTATTCCTGAATCCGTATTTTCAAATGCGGCCTTCGATTTTGCTCGCTCATTCTTACATCTGGTAGCGTTATTTGACTGGCGGCTGCCTTGTTTGACTGCTCAGCGACATGATTTTCAGCGGGGCTGCCGCAAGAATGACACACCGACGGATTTCAGGCAAACTGCCCCATGGGGCAAGGCTTATCTATCGGGTTCCGTGTGATCCTTTATTCCGAACGCGCCAGATATTGAACGACTGGCTCACGCAAAACCTGGAGGAAGCATAACGCCATGGTCATCCATCCACAAGCCCGTACAACACCAAAGCTTCGCGCCGAGATCAAAGCTCAGCGTGATCGTAAGCAGGTGGATCTTGCCAAGCAATACAATGTTACGCCACAGACCATTCGCAAATGGCAAAACCGGGACGAATTCACCGACAAAAGCCATCGTCCTCATCGCTTGCAAACCAAGCTCAGCGAGCACCAGGAAATGTTGGTGGTTGAGTTGCGCAAGCTGCTGTTATTGCCTCTGGATGATCTGTTGGTCATTGTCCGTGAATTCATCCACCAAGCGTGTCTTCGGCCTCGTGATAGATTTTGGGACATCCCAGTCCCCAAAATCAACTCGGCCTTTGACAACCTATTGGTGCCCCAGCCGTCCTGGTCACCCAGCACTACGCAACAACTTCGCAAGCTCGTTGCTGCTCCGTACTTGGCTCCCATATGACTGGACGCCGCGTTCG
>NZ_JBHNMF010001130.1:0-856 GCF_048562965.1 Thiolapillus sp.
GAAGCCCACGCGCTCTGCACTTGCTTCATAGAGGTACTTCGTATAGGGAGAAATAGAACCCATGGCGTAGAAGCTGGTATCCGTTTTGTTGGATACCAGTGTCACGCACACGCCGTCTGCTGATTCAACTTTACCGGTGTACTTGCCGCCGTTGGTGAGGGTGATATTGCCCTGTGTCCGAATGCCTTTGACCTTTGTTCCTTCCTTCAGCAGTTCATTATCAATGGTAATGTCCCAGGAACCCAGGTCGATAGTGTCACCTGCCACGGAGGTGAAATCCGGTTTTGCAATGTAATCCTTTGTGTACAGCAGGTATTGGATCCTGTCGTAGACGTCGCCCCATGTGGTTTCCGTGAGCCCTCCCCCGGTTGTGCCCGAGGCTGTGATAGCAAGGGTCGTGGTGGCAAAGTCCAGACTGATATGGGACAGGCCTGCTGCATTTGCAGATGTACCGGTGGTGGGCACCTTCTCTACGGTGAGCTGCTTCTCCAGCGTCTTGATCCCTGCGAGTGCGCAGGATGTGGCGAGTTTTTTATAGCCATACTTACCGGTATATAGGGTATGAGTTTCTGAGCCCTTCAGTGTACCCGATACGTAGGTGTCAAAGCTGGTGTCTGCATCAGCGGTATTGTCATTTGCGCAGACACCCAGCAGCACAGAGACGGTACAGCTCGTGTTTCCGGTGCCAGCTGTCTCAAGCTGTTTGATGCTGTTGAAGTAGGTGTAATCGCTGGAAGTCCGGAACGGACGGACACCTGTCTTATACACGCCTGTGTATTCCCAGCCTACTACGATATCATCAACCGCAGTGACACCTTCCTGAAGTGTGATAGCTACCTGTCGGACCACATTGACG
>NZ_JBHNMF010001131.1:0-855 GCF_048562965.1 Thiolapillus sp.
GTTTCTTGGCGGCGTAAGTCAATGACGCGAAACTTTGTTGCTTCATTTGGCTCTGTACTTATGTTCTGGGAGGTGGGTATATTTTACCCTGTTTGGTCGATTCAATCAGAGCTTCCCTAAGGAATCAGTCAGAAGTTTCCTAGGGAATCGCTGATTAAATCTGAGCGAAGCAGATTGTGCCCGGCGTTTTCGAGAACAAGGCGAAGTTCGCAGCCAATAGCATGCTATTGGCAAGAACTTCAACGCAGTTATCGGAAGCGCCGGGTGCAAGATGCGAGTTCATGATTTATTCAGCGGTTCCCTAACACCCCACGTCGTTCAGATCGGCATCCAGATTGCCCTTGCAATTGGTTTGCGCGGCTTCGTCATTGACGCTGGCAGTAGAACCGATCAGGGCGCTGTAGATAACCTTGGCTTTGGCTGCCGTGCTGACGAAATGCACGCCATATCCGCTGCCGCTTGCCGCCTCGCCCCCCACCACGGAGTTTAAAATACCGCCGTTGCCATTGCCCCGGAACTCCGCACCGATGGCGCTGCCACTGCCGGCGTTCTCGCCACTTATTTCCGAATCCCGAACCAGGCTGAATCGCTCACCGGGGTCAATCTCCTCAATGATCACGCCATAAGGAGGGTGTCGCAAAAGCCCCTTCCTGAACGTTACGGTTGAGGGTAACCTAGACCCTTATGTGGAACCACTACTCTTCTTAGCTTCGCTACGATGAAAAACCGACCTAATAAAAAGGCGTGTTGCGAGAATAGATACCAGCAACCAACCCAGTCTGTTCGACGAGTTGCCGCAGATGGAGTCAGAAAATACAACGGGGCCTGAACCGGCCACATTATCCGGGGTTGTTT
>NZ_JBHNMF010001132.1:0-582 GCF_048562965.1 Thiolapillus sp.
TGAACAATCGTCTCTTTGAATTCTCTGCTGTATCTTGGCATTTCATGATTTCCTTCCGTCCCCTGATTAAGTAATAATTGCTCACCGAGGTGAGCGGACAACTATGCTGACACAGGGGGCGGGTTATTCCCGTCAACAATTAACGCGCTTGATTGCCCAGTACCGAAAGACAGGCCGGTTGAGCCGTCAGCAACGAACAACGGCGGGTTTCAAGCGCCGCTACACCGATCGTGACATCCGGCTACTGGCAGAAATGGATGAACGCCATGACACGCCTTGTGGACATGCCATCAAGAAGCTGTGTGAGCGTGCCTATCAGGTGTTTGGGCAATCAGACTATGAAACGCTGGTCGGCATCTCTGTTAGCCATCTTTACAATCTAAGGCAATCCAAGGCCTATCAACGGTAAGCGCCAGAGAATCAGCCCTCTTGCTGCTTACTGAGGGTGACGTTCCAAGGTAGCAGGGCCGAGGGGTAACCGGACAGGATGACATTGCAGGGCAGGGTCTTGAGCAATTCCAACAGCTCTATGTGGTCCTGTTCCTCATAGTCGAAACGGTATCTGCGCCCCGATGTACGGGT
>NZ_JBHNMF010001132.1:592-854 GCF_048562965.1 Thiolapillus sp.
ATGCCAATATTGTGCAGTGCTGGGGGCTTACGCTTCATGATCGCCCCGCCGCCCAGGTGGGTCTCAATATAGGTGTCGTGTGGCGGCATCAGGGCGATGATGGGCTGGCACAGTCCGGAGCAGGCTTGTACTCATCTTAGGGGTGAGTAGTTACAATCTATTTTTGATTCCACCCATCATTAAACTCAATTATTAATCTCCCATCGTATTCTCCAAGAATATTGTAAAAAGTAATATTTTTTATAGGTAAAGTTTTTTTATT
>NZ_JBHNMF010001133.1:0-853 GCF_048562965.1 Thiolapillus sp.
GCCGTGTGTCCATATTCCCGCCCCATGGGCTGGATATCGAGGACAACTTCTTCTCCGTCCAGCGTTCCATAGCGGATCGGCCCGGGCGCCGCTATCTGGGGGTCTGTTCGCCGGGCAGCTCGAGGCCGGCGATGTTGATCCGGGTCTATACAGCTTTCCTGACAGCGGCACAGGCATTGTTCGATCGTTTCGGGCAGGCGGCGGATCCCTATCTGACCATGGTCGGTTACTTCAATTCGTTGCGTGAACTGGGTGGCATGAAACGGCTGGCCGAGGACGATGTACAGACGCGGTCCTATCGTGTCCAGATGAGCCTGGTGGATCGCCCTGGGTTGGCCCAGCGTTCCGTTTACAACATCAAGGAATTGACGTCCCGGGTATCGAGTCAGGACATTCCCAAGTATCTCGACCAACTGGAGGTGAAGTTCAACGCTTCGTACGACAGTGAGAAAGAAGCGTATGTCACTCGATGGGACGAGAACGAGATGCGTGCCATCGACGTATTGTTGGCGACCAACATGTTGTCGGTGGGAGTGGACGTCAATCGCCTGGGCTTGATGGCGGTGAACGGTCAACCCAAGGGCACGGCGGAATACATCCAGGCCACCAGTCGTGTCGGGCGTCAGTTCCCGGGGCTGGTCTGTTCCGTGCTCACATGGGCACGTCCGAGGGACCTCTCCCATTACGAGACCTTCGAGCATTATCATGCGACCTTCTACAAACACGTGGAGGCACAGTCGGTGACGCCTTTCTCTCCCAGGGCCATGGATCGTGGTCTTACGGGAACCATGCTGAGTATCCTGCGTCTGGAGAACGACCTGTTCAACCCCAACAAAGGTGCCAGTGAACTGGA
>NZ_JBHNMF010001134.1:0-850 GCF_048562965.1 Thiolapillus sp.
CCTATTGGTGCCCCAGCCGTCCTGGTCACCAAGCACTACGCAACAACTTCGCAAGCTCGTTGCTGCTCCGTACTTGGCTCCCAATGACTGGACGACGCGTTCGGAGGCCTACTTTGTTTTCCCTCTGGCGCAAGGCACGCCGGGAAAACAGTGCGGCCTCGCGGCTACTGGGGTCTACCAGCCTTCGCTTCGCTCTCCATGCCTGGCAGCGGCAGAAGCGTAGCATGCGCCAGTTGCACAAGGCCGGCGAGAAGGCGTTCATCGACTACTGTGGCCCCACTGTCGAGGTGATCGATCGCCATAGCGGTGAGATTCGTCATGCCCAGGTCTTTGTCGGGGTGCTCGGCGCCTCCAGCTACACGTTTGCCGAGGCGACCTGGACCCAGTCACTGCCCGACTGGATCGGCTCCCATCAGCGCATGCTGCGCTTCTTCGGTGGCGTGCCGGAGCTGCTGGTGCCGGACAACCTCAAGGCCGCGGTCACCCAGGCCTGCCGCTATGCACCGAAGATCAATACCACCTATACCGAGCTGGCCACGCACTATGGTACCGCCGTACTGCCGGCCCGGCCCTACAAACCCAAAGACAAGGCCAAAGCAGAGGTGGCAGTACAGGTGGTCGAGCGCTGGATCCTGGCCCGGTTGCGGCACAGAACCTTCTTCTCCCTGGCCGAGCTCAACGCGGCCATTGCCGAACTGCTGCCCCAGCTGAACCAGCGGCCTTTCCAGGGCCGCCGCGAGAGCCGCCAGGACCTGTACGAGACCCTGGATCGACCGGCCCTCAAGCCATTGCCCCAGGACGACTACGAATATGCCGAATGGCGCCATGCCAAACCCGGTATCGACTACCA
>NZ_JBHNMF010001135.1:0-849 GCF_048562965.1 Thiolapillus sp.
GCAGACGTGGGTTTCTGCCGTGACGCGATCATGGCCTGGTGCGAGACCAACGACGTGGGCTATGTTCTGGGTCTGGCGCGCAACAAGCGTCTGCAACGGGCCTTGGGCAAAGAAATGGAAGCGGCCCGCCTGGCCTGTGAGCGCACCGGCGAGGCCGCCCGGTGTTTCCGTGACTTCCGCTACCGCACGCGCAAATCCTGGTCCTGTGAACGGCGGGTGATCGGCAAGGCGGAATACCTGCCGGGCAAGGCCAATCCGCGTTTTGTCGTCACCAGCCTGAGCACCCGTGACGCGGATGCCCAACATTTATACGAAGATCTTTACTGTGCCCGTGGCGAGATGGAGAACCGGATCAAGGAGCAGCAACTGGGACTGTTCGCCGATCGCACCAGCAGTGCCACCTTACGGGCGAACCAGCTGCGGCTGTACTTCTCTTCCTTTGCCTATGTCCTGCTGCTTGGTCGCCGCCTGGATAGGTTCTTCCGTCCCCAACAACATCGACTCAAAGAATCAGTCCTGGGTGCTGAGGGACTGGTGCGTCTGTTCTGTCAAAAAAACATCCTCCAGAGCCCCTGAGAGAGCGAAAAACACGAGAATCTCTTCTCTTGGCGAGTACCTTGGCACGAGAAATGGGCTATCGGGCTATCTTGGTCACGTCCCGGCGCCCAAAAACGCCGGAACCAGGGGATCGGTGAGCGATGCGGGCTAGTTATCGTATAGAAAAGGGAGAAGTAACTACTCACCCCTATCAGCATAGAGCTGTCCCGAAAAGGCCATTTGAATGGCGACCAGCGGATTGTATCCCTGATTTGCCATGGTCTGCAGGTAACTGGAGATGCGGCAATAGGC
>NZ_JBHNMF010001136.1:0-848 GCF_048562965.1 Thiolapillus sp.
CTCGCCGGTGCGCTCACAGGCCAGGCGGGCCTCTTCCATTTCTTTGCCCAAGGCCCGTTGCAGACGCTTGTTGCGCGCCAGACCCAGAACATAGCCCACGTCGTTGGTCTCGCACCAGGCCATGATCGCGTCACGGCAGAAACCCACGTCTGCGCGAATGATGATCCGTGTCTTTGGCCAACGTGCGCGAATCTGACCCACGATGCGTTGCAATTCGTCCACACTGCCTGATGAGGCATCCTTGTCCGCCGTACGCAACCGAGCGCACAACAGGTGCTCACCACTGAAGATGTACAGCGGCAGGTAGCAATAGCAGCGGTAGTAGCCGTGGAAAAAACGCCCTTCCTGCTGACCGTGCAGCGGATCATCAGTCGCATCCAGGTCGAGCCAGATCTTGCGCGGGGGCTTGCGGTACGACTCCAGGAAAAGATCGACCAGCAGTCGATCCATTGCTTCATTATCCGCGGCAATCCGCTTGTAACGGTCTGATATAGCCGATTTCGGTATGCCCAGCTCCAGACGGTTGAGCGTGCTCGAAGCGGCCAGCGGGTTTCCCCGATCCTGCTCGCGCACCCGCCGCTCTCCGGTCAGGTCCCGCTGGGCCACCAGATCCCGCACGCTGTGTTCGATGCTCTCGGGGTTGCGGTGATCGGTGAAGCAAGCGGCCAGGCGATCCAGCAGGCCGATACGCTGATCCACCTCGCGCAGCAGCAATCCGCCACCGTCCGAAGTGATTCGCCCACCGTCAAAGCGGCCAATCACCTCGCGCCGACCCAGGGACTGAAATTCCAACTGTTCTGGTTTACACTCTGTATTCATAGGCCTCTTTGTTTTGTTGCTGGTAAGTG
>NZ_JBHNMF010001137.1:0-845 GCF_048562965.1 Thiolapillus sp.
CTACCTCCACCATGTGCTGCAGCACATCGGCAATGCCAGGACGGTTGAGGACATTGAAGCCCTGCTACCCTGGAACACGCCGGTCAAAAAAATGCAATAGGGCTGATTGTTTGGCGCTTACCGTCCATCGAAAAGCAATGGACACCCATCAGGGCCACCCTTCAGGATGCTCCTGACAGAGCCAGGGCAGCCAGCCTGCAGGAAGAGCTGGACGAGCTTCTGGCTGCCTGCCACAAGAACACCCGTCTGATCGCAAAGAGCGCCAACAACAAGACGGGTGATATCGTCAACCTCGCCGGCAGACAGCGCATGCTTTCACAGCGTATGGCGGCATTGTACATGCTGAAAGCATGGAAGCTGGACGACCCGAAATTCCGGGAAAAACTGACCGGCGCCATGGACGAGTTTTCAGCCGCGCAAAAAACCCTGGAGGCGTCCCCCCTCTCCAGCGATGAAATTCAGGCACTGCTGGCGAGGGTAAAAAAATCCTTTGCCTGGTTTGAAATGATGGGCAGGTCATCCTCAAACCGTGTGATCCCCAATCTCATCAACAAATCGGCCAACAGCATCCAGGCCGATATGGACAAGGCTACGGCGTTGTATGCCCATGCCAATAAATAACCCTTTACCTGCAATACATGGAGATAGACTCATGAACCCACTCAAGAAATCCATCCGGATCCTTCTCGTTTGTACAGCAGCATTCCTGTTTGCTGGTACTGCTTTTGCCAATGCCGAAAAACCCGCAAGCAGCGGTGACAGCAATCTGGCCAATCTTATCGATATCCCCGGCAGACAGCGCATGCTTTCGCAGAAAATCGCCAAGGCGTATTTTTTCTACGGCA
>NZ_JBHNMF010001138.1:0-844 GCF_048562965.1 Thiolapillus sp.
TATTGCCGCATCTCCAGTTACCTGCAGACCATGGCAAATCAGGGATACAATCCGCTGGTCGCCATTCAAATGGCCTTTTCGGGACAGCTCTATGCTGATAGGGGTGAGTAGTTACTACAATGTTACATCACAGAGTATCCGGAAATGGCAAAACCGGGATGAGTTCACCGACAAAAGCCTTCGTCCAGTTCCTGTCCAACCCATGGGGTCCATCTCTGGGTGCAGGTCTTTACCGATGCCAAGATCAAGTGTGTCTTCGACCTCGTGATAGATTTTGGGACATCCCAGTCCCCAAAATCGATTCGGCCTTTGACAACCTATTGGTGCCCCAGCCGTCCTGGTCACCCAGCACTACGCAACAACTTCGCAAGCTCGTTGCTGCTCCGTACTTGGCTCCCAATGACTGTACGCCGCGTTTGGATGCCTACTTTTCTTCCCCTCTGGCGCTATGCGCACGACGGGTAAGCAGTGCGGCCTCGCGGCTACTGGGGTCTACCAGCCTTCGCTTCGCTCTCCATGGCTGGCAGCGGACGACTGCCATGCTCGACCGCATCACCCATCACTGCGACATCATCGAAACTGGCAATGAATCCTACCGGTTCAAACACCGCAATCAGGCCTCATAGCCTGGTCAAAATTGAACACTGATACCTGGTCAATTTTGGATGCTGTTTGACACTGGCCATGGAGCCTAAGAAACTTAGCAACATCTACACAAATAGAGACTAAACAGTTTTGGATGTTTCTCGACATCGCTCGGAAATACATCAATAGACCATTTTGGCTATGATGTTTTGCACATAAAAGTCACGCCTGTCTTCCATGAACAGAACGTGCATATCCT
>NZ_JBHNMF010001139.1:0-843 GCF_048562965.1 Thiolapillus sp.
GCAAGGCGGAATACCTGCCGGGCAAGGCCAATCCGCGTTTTGTCGTCACCAACCTGAGCACCCGTGACGCGGATGCCCAACATTTATACGAAGATCTTTACTGTGCCCGTGGCGAGATGGAAAAATTCATCGGGAATGAATTTTCGCGCAAGCCCCGAAGGGGTGAGGCGCAGGGATGCGCCGAACAAAACCGGATCAAGGAGCAGCAACTGGGACTGTTCGCCGATCGCACCAGCAGTGCCACCCTGCGGGCGAACCAACTGCGGCTGTACTTCTCTTCCTTCGCCTATGGCCTGCGCCGGCTGGGGCTGACCGGTACGGCGTTCGCCAAGGCCCAGAGCACGACGATCCGTCTGAAGCTGCTGAAAATCGGCGCCCGCCTGCGCCTGACAGCACGCAAAGTCTGGCTGTCCTTCTCGGAAGCATACCCCTACGCCAGCGACATCGCTCAGATCCTGGCCAATCTCAAGCAGCACCCTGCCTGGTCACCCCCTGGATAAACCCTATTACATCCGGCAACGTTGACACAACCGATCAGACTCCGGTGCTGAGGGGCCGGCGCGTCTGTTCCGTCGAAAAAACATCCTCCAGAGCCCCGGGAGAGCGAAAAACACGAGAATCACTTCTCTCCGCGAGTACCTTGGCACGAGAAATGGGCTATCGGGCTATCTTGGCCACGTCCCGGCGCCCAAAAACGCCGGAACCAGGGGGTCGGTGAGCGATGCGGGTTAGCGTTTTTCTGCAAAATTTCCCATCGCGTCCTGAATCGACCCGAAAACCGCTAATATACTGATAATGTTATATTATCTTGATAGATGCCGCTTAATGTGTTAGTCTTACAGC
>NZ_JBHNMF010001140.1:0-843 GCF_048562965.1 Thiolapillus sp.
TCTTCGGGAGTGGCTGCGTAGAGGGCGGAATCGGTAGTGACATTGATGTTGAAGGGCGCATAATCTTCGGCGGCTTCGGCCCATCCCAGCCACATATCGTGGCGTTCTTTGTCTGAAAAACTGGCAGTATCCGCGTCCTGGCTGAAAGGCGTGTAGTTGATCGTGTTGCCATCGTTCCAGGCAGGACTGGTGTAGCTGCCGCCCCAATAGTTAATATAAAGGATATTGGTAACACCGGATTTGCTCTGCAGATGCTTCAGGGTATCCAGATCAGGTGTGGGAGCTGTTTCTGCAATATCAGGCGCAGCATCCTGTGTTGCCGGGGATACGGCGGGATATCGAACGCAATAAAACTGATCGGGGGCCTGTTCCGCGAGGAGACCTGCGCCAGACAGATCAAACTCGGCTTTATAGGCCTTGTCATTTTCCACGTCCAGGACCAGCATAGCGGCAATCTTTCCCTTGCGGAGATAGATTTCAACGGTTCCCTGGCCTTTTTCGAGCGTTGCGATCCGGGTTTCATCGGCGGCTTTGTTGCGCAGAAGCCCTGCTTGAGCGATCGAACCCTGGATTTTACTGTCAATGTAGCGGTTACCGGGCAATGTGCAGGGCCAGTGTCTTGCCCGTTTCCAGACGATTCTCGATGCCGTCTGTCAGTTGGACGGGCCATTTGCCGTAGGTGAGCTGTTCGGCTGTGGCCGCCGTTTGCTGGTTATTGCCTTCAGAAAGGTCAAACAGGAATTCGGAGGCAACTGTCGTGGCCGAAAATGTCAGGAAAAGGACGGTGGTGAGAACGCTTCTGATCAGGTGCATGTTTTGGCTTTTGTCTAGAATTACCTAGTT
>NZ_JBHNMF010001141.1:0-841 GCF_048562965.1 Thiolapillus sp.
GAAGTTGTTGCGTAGTGCTGGGTGACCAGGACGGCTGGGGCACCAATAGGTTGTCAAAGGCCGAGTCGATTTTGGGGACTGGGATGTCCCAAAATCTATCACGAGGCCGAAGACACGCTTGTTCCGCGAGGGAATAGCAATAGGCATGGTTGTACAGTCCTGTGAGAGGATCTGTCTGGGACAAATGCCTGAAATGGCTGCTTTCCCGTCGTGCTTTCCTCCATAGCAGGGCAGTGGCCAGCGCCAGTACAGCCAGGCCAAGGATCAGCAGCCAGGAATGGAGCAGGGTGGATTGCCTTTGCAGGGCAAGCAGCTCATTTTCTTTCTGCAGCAGATCGATGTGTTGTTCCTTGTTCTTGAACTCGTATTCCACCTGCAGTTTGGCGATTTGCAGGGCCTGGGTTCTGTCCAGGATTTTCTTCTCGGCAAGAAATCTTTTCTTGAACCAGGTCAGGGCTTCCTGGTGGTTGCCGGATTTTTCGCTGAGTTCAACCTGATAGGCATAGGCATCCTTCAGGGAATTCCATTGTTCGAGAGATTCAAGGAGGGGAATGACTTCGTCCAGTTTCTGTTGTGCAAGTTTGAATTCCTGCATGGCGATATGGCTCTTGGCTGTGTACAGCAGGCAGTAGCCTATGCCGATCTTGTATTTTACAGTGCGAAACATCTCCAGTGCCGTATGCAGTTGACGCAGGGCTTCCTCGTGCCTGTTTTTCTTTTGCAGTGTCATGCCAAGTCCCAGATGTCCGCTTGCTACGTAAGCGCCAAACAATCAGCCCTATTGCATTTTTTTGACAGGCGTGTTCCAGGGTAGCAGGGCTTCAATGTCCTCAACCGTCCT
>NZ_JBHNMF010001142.1:0-840 GCF_048562965.1 Thiolapillus sp.
TTACTTTGATCCTCATGGTCTGATCTCCTTATTTTAGCCGCTAAAATTTACTTTCAGTAATCGAATGCCTGGTACGGCTTTGAAAATGCCATATCCTTCGTGACAATGACGTTGAAACGGAGCCCCGGTTCCAGGCATTCCGCCGCCACCTGGCCCTCCGTCTGTGTCACCGCCGTCACTACCGCTAAACGCATTTGCCAATACATCACTGCCGGCTGCAACATTGGCATTAGCCTGAGAAAATGCAGCCATAAGCGCCGACACACCTCCAGCGCCTTGTGTGGTACCAGAAGCCGCCATTGCGCCAGCCATTGCACCGACCATTGTTGTTGCGCCTAACGCCGCGCCAGCGCCGAATTGACCGATACCCATTCCGCTGGGTGCGTTTCCCGTGATAATGCCCGATAACAGTTGCGGCACCTTATTGCTCAACATAAATATCGTGAGCGTTACGATCAACACGACAGCCATTTCCGAAAATTCGATATCGGTCTGCATGTTGATGTAATAGTCGTTGATCAAAGACACGCCAATAGCAATGAGTAATATCATCGTCATTATCTGGATGGCGATTCCAAGCACTGTCTTGTGGTAATTGATCGCCATATCATGAGTCCAACGTGCACCACCGAACCCCAGGAAGAAGATTCCCCCATAGGCGAGTATCCAGGCCGAGATAAGCAGCAACAGCATATTGACGGCAATCATTGCGGTTAACATCAGTATACCCAGACCCAATACGATGCCGATCATGCTGTCAGCAGGTGACCATATCGATGATTCTCCCAATGTCTTACCGAACAGGGTGAAACCGATATCTACAATGCCTGATGGCGAGAA
>NZ_JBHNMF010001143.1:0-839 GCF_048562965.1 Thiolapillus sp.
GATTGACTATCGCTTCTGCCTTGAGTATCATGCACCGCCTTCACGGAAAGTGGAAGCAAATTCGGGGTATAGCGCAGTCTGGTAGCGCGCCTGCTTTGGGAGCAGGATGTCGGGAGTTCGACAAAAATCGCCGGGAGCGATTTTAGCGCGCGCCAGCGCGACCCGGAGGGCAAAATGCAGGAAGCATTTTGTAATCTCTCTACAAGGTAGAGTGATGAGAACGTGAAAAGGACTGAAAAATTTACGGGGTATAGCGCAGTCTGGTAGCGCGCCTGCTTTGGGAGCAGGATGTCGGGAGTTCGAATCTCTCTACCCCGACCAATTTCGTACACGGCAGGAAGGTTGACCATGCCAGAAACGATTCTCTGCGCTCGTAGCTCATTTGGATAGAGCATCGGCCTTCTAAGCCGAGGGTAGCAGGTTCGAATCCTGCCGGGCGTGCCAATTTGGCAGTTAGAGGCATCACGGCCAGATGTTTGGTTTGGTGCCATTTGAAAATGCAAGGATTCGAACCTGCGTTATCAAAATAGTGAGGTTCGACTGTCCTGCGGAGCAGGGCAGCACCGCACGGAGTGCGGCCCCGCAGGGGTTTTCATCCTGCCGGGCGTGTCGCACGCAACAGTTTATGGTGGATGTAGCTCAGTTGGTAGAGTCCCGGATTGTGATTCCGGTTGTCGCGGGTTCAAGCCCCGTCATCCACCCCATATAAAAAAGCTTGGCTTAGTTCTACTTTGTCATATTCCAAATTGCATAAATGGCAGGGCGAGGATATAATGCAACATATTGTTTTGAAAGGATAATTCATGATTATTTCCTGAAAGTACCTGCACCCCCTTCGA
>NZ_JBHNMF010001144.1:0-839 GCF_048562965.1 Thiolapillus sp.
CTGCCGTTACCGACACGCACGCAAGACTCGGTTACTCTCTCCCGGCCAGGTTTGAGAGGCGGGCCTTTCACCCACTTGGAAAGCACACAGCTTTCAGGACGCACTCCCGGAAATTTCACCCGGGAACGCGGTGATCGTGCCCGGATCGGCGTTCAGGTGCGGATTTGGGATTGAATCAATAGCCCAAGCTATTGATGATTGAGCAAATACCGCAGATGGACGGCGAGACCGGTGCGAGGGCGCGTTCAGCGATGCCCGGTAACATTTTGCACTTTACTAATATTCCAGAATATTCCATGAAATACCGTAAGCTAGAATATTTTTCCAGCGACTGGGTGAAATGTTCGGGCTAGGCCGGTGCCCACGATCCTTCGGGAGTCAGCAGTGAAACCCTCAACCCACCTTCCGTCCGTCTACCTGCGCTGATCCGGAAACCGTGGAGTTCCACGATGCGCTTTACAATGGACAGCCCCAGACCGTTGCCCTGCGCCTGCTGCTTCGCGACGGTGCCACGGTAGAAACGTTCAAACAGATGGGGTAATTCGCTGTCGCTGATACCGGGACCGTCATCCAGGACTTCCAGCCGCAATGCCCCGTCATCCCGGCTGACGCTGATTTCGGCGTACTGACGCCCGTATTTGATCGCATTGCCCAGCAGATTGTGCACGAGCAGACTCATCAGTTCCCTGTCTGCCTGCAGGACAGCCTCTTCGCTGCAGCGTAAGCGCCCAAGAATCCACACCTGTTTTCCCGACCTGACCCCGTGCAGACTTTCTCCTGAAATTTCACGACACAGGAGAAATCGATGGACATGTCTGATGCCACCGAAGGCGCGTCAT
>NZ_JBHNMF010001145.1:0-836 GCF_048562965.1 Thiolapillus sp.
CCTGAAGCCTTTTTTTGATGAGGAGGAATATTCTGCTGGAGAACAACTGGTTCAGGGTAATTGCGCGGTCCGTCATGGCATTCGGCATAATACAGGTCCTCATAGGGAAACCGGACAACAGTGATGCTGTTGCGCTCTCCCTCGAGGATTGCGGGTAACCCGAGATCCGAGGTATCTGGCGTTCTGAGTGCCACGCTGCTCAAGTGGGTTACCCCACTGATCTGCGCAAGCTGATGCTCCAGGGCCTTGTCGGCATCGATGCGTTTCTGACGCATCATTTGCTACCTCCGTGCAGTTGGCCACACTGCGGTTTTGTTTCGTCGCCCGGCTGGCTGGGCCGGGGACGGGATTGCAGGCTGCGAAATTGCAGCCTGCGTTGTTGGATTGCTACGCCACCTCCTTGCCGCCTTCCCAGGTCACGTCCTTGTCGTAGTCCTTGTAGACACCACGTCCGCCATGTCTTTGTCAGTGAGAATCTTTGCCATGGTGTTCTTCATTGGCTGCCCAGGCCATTGTTAAATAAAACAACACCGGTGGGCAGCCGGTGTCGTGTTCAATATCCTCTTTCGCTGTTTGACTATCGCGGTGGTTATTCCTTCTCCCTGGCACAACAGAAAATTGCTAGTTCCTCCAAGAAGCGGATGTAGCTGTCTGCTGTGTTGATGAGGAAGCTGTCCTCGCAGTCGATAAGATTGGCCTCTACCGCACGGCGCACGATATCCGCCATGCGGTCAGTGAGTCCTTTACTGTAGTTTGCTGCTTGTTCTGCCGTAGGATTTATGATGCCCGTATGGCCCTGGGTGAGCTCATGGGCCATAATTTCGTCAGGCGTCCAG
>NZ_JBHNMF010001146.1:0-834 GCF_048562965.1 Thiolapillus sp.
CTTCGAGGGAGACTTCCAGCTCGGCTTCGTCGAACAACTCACCCTGGAAGGGCAGCTTCTCGCTGCGTGCGCCGAACTTGCGCAGCCGCGCCAGGCGCAGCTGCTCTTCCATCAGTCGGAGCAGCTTCTGTTGCTCGGCGATGAGTGCCTCCCGCTCTTTGAGCAGGGCCTGCTGTTGCACCAGAAGACGGTCTTTCTCTTCCAGAGAGCGATCTTTTTCTTCAAGAATCCGAAGCAGATCGGCTGAAGGGAACGATGCTGGGGCAGAGGGATTCGGGGAAGTGTCCAGCACCGGTTTCATGCAGCATATTCTATCATTTTCAATCGCTTATCGCATCAGAAAGTGGCCTCGTATTGCAACTTTCTGTGGCCTTTCATGGCCCCGATGTCATAGCCATCGAGGAGCCAGTTGATCTGCTGCCCGGTCAGCCGCTGCCAGCCATGGAGAGCGAAGCGAAGGCTGGTAGTCCCCAGTAGCCGCGAGGCCGCACTGTTTTCCCTGCGTGCCTTGCGCCAGAGGGAAAACAAAGTAGGCCTCCGAACGCGGCGTCCAGTCATATGGGAGTCAAGTACGGAGCAGCAACGAGCTTGCGAAGTTGTTGCGTAGTGCTTGGTGACCAGGACGGCTGGGGCACAAATAGGTTGTCAAAGGCTGAGTCGATTTTGGGGACTGGGATGTCCCAAAATCTATCACGAGGCCGAAGACACGCTTGGAAACCAGCTCCTCCTCACCACCCGGCCAGTGAAACTTCTCCTCGGCCAGGCTCTTGTAATAGAGCACGAAGCCATTGTCTTCCCAATACAGAAGCTTGATCTTGTCCCGCCGCCGGTTGG
>NZ_JBHNMF010001147.1:0-832 GCF_048562965.1 Thiolapillus sp.
GCAGGTCGGGATCGCCCTCCAACTGCTCCAGCAGGGCCAAAATCCGGCCCGCCGTTCGGGGCTCACTCTCCCGCAGGGCCAGCAGGTCAGCCTTGGCATCGTCATGAATGAAAAGGGCGTAAAATATATCTACCTAGGTATAATTTAGTCAAGCCTTATTTCTATTGCAAATACTGTTGCTTCTGAATCAATGCTCAGCAGCGTACTGCCTGGTTTCATGTGATCATATTCCAAAAACAAGCGTGTCTTCGGCCTCGTGATAGATTTTGGGACATCCCAGTCCCCAAAATCGACTCGGCCTTTGACAACCTATTTGTGCCCCAGCCGTCCTGGTCACCCAGCACTACGCAACAACTTCGCAAGCTCGTTGCTGCTCCGTACTTGGCTCCCATATGACTGGACACCGCGTTCGGAGGCCTACTTTGTTTTCCCTCTGGCGCAAGGCACGCCGGGAAAACAGTGCGGCCTCGCGGCTACTGGGGACTACCAGCCATCGCTTCGCTCTCCATGGCTGGCAGCGGGAGAAGTGCTAAACAAAATCGTCTCCTCATCTGAATCGAAATTGAGAGCCATGAGTGCAGAAGAGATTGCCGCGGAATGGTGGTGGCAATGGGACAAAAAAAGGGGTGTTGAATGGAACACCTATGCGTTTTGCAAAGTGCTAGAAATGCATAAAGAACGCTGGCGCCGATGGAAGGAAATGCACAACGGCTCCTGCTGCGTGGTCGAACGAGTGCGCGATAAATACGTGATGCCACGGGTGAGAGAGTTTCTGGCAGCGCTTGATGTGCACAGAGGTGGCCATGGTTAAAAAATACCGGCCATCATCGGG
>NZ_JBHNMF010001148.1:0-831 GCF_048562965.1 Thiolapillus sp.
ACGCCGCGTTCGGGGGCCTACTTTGTTTTCCCTCTGGCGCAAGGCACGCCGGGAAAACAGTGCGGCCTCGCGGCTACTGGGGTCTACCAGCCTTCGCTTCGCTCTCCATGGCTGTCAGCGAGGGTAGTAAAGAAAATCAACCCAGTAGAAATCTATGATTCACTCGATAGACGTAGTGAGACTGGTCCACTACGACCATCACAAAAAAGGGTTTTATCTGATTGGTTCTCAACACGTAAAGATGAAAGGAACAACATAATAAAGCTGCATACAGGTGAAGGAAAAACACTCATTGGGCTATTAATACTACAATCTAAAATCAACTCTAATGATGGACCTTGTCTGTATATATGTCCAAACAAATACCTTGCAGAACAAGTAAGGCTAGAAGCACAGAAATTTGGAATACCGATTTGCGAAATCAGTGCCGACAACGGCCTTCCTGAAGAATTTATAGCGGGAAATAAGATACTTATTACACATGTTCAAAAAGTGTTCAACGGCCGAACAATTTTTGGCTTGGGTAATCAATCTGTAAGTGTTGGAGCAGTAATACTTGATGACTCTCATGCTTGTATTGATTCAATAAAGAACGCACTAACAATAAAGGTTGATCGCAATCATTCACTCTACAACAAGGCAATGTCCATTTTTGAGGACGACATAAGGGAACAAGGTGAGGGTAGTTTCTTAGAAATTGAGAGCGGTGACTATAACACGATGCTTCCAATTCCATATTGGATCTGGTATGAAAAAAGAAACGAAATATCAAGAGCGCTTATTGAGAGCAGGGATGATATAGAAGTTAAGTTTGTTTGGTCAATTATTAAA
>NZ_JBHNMF010001149.1:0-830 GCF_048562965.1 Thiolapillus sp.
AGCAGGATGCAGCAATCAGCGTATAGAACAAGCTCTAACGGGCAGTATGAACAAAATAGCAACTTTATTTCACCCGAAAATATACGGTGGAACAATGTTGCTTACTCTAAACTCTAGATCAGGAGAATTTGTTATCGAATATCTGCTGTAATTCATCCTTGCAAAGATATTCCACAATGATTCCTGCTTGTTGCAATGCCTCATCCCATAGTCCCAGCCATTTGCTGTCAGCCGCCTGAAGTATCGGCGGGTTTTCGTGATGAATTGCCGCCACAGCGACAAATATGCGGTCAGAAGGGTCGAATGACGACAGTGCCGAATGATTGGGGAATTCCTCGTATGATTCATTTCCATCAGCATCTTGCTCAGGAGTGACCGGGATTTTCTCAACCTTGCCGGGGTTTGCCTGATTGGTCAGCACCCATTTCAAAAAAGCATCGCCCAATCCGGGTTGCCCTTTCTGATCCAACTTATTCATGTATTCACCAATGGTAACTACTCACCCCTATCAGCATAGAGCTGTCCCGAAAAGGCCATTTGAATGGCGACCAGCGGATTGTATCCCTGATTTGCCATGGTCTGCAGGTAACTGGAGATGCGGCAATAGGCCTCGGCGTACTTTCTTGTCCGGAAGCACCCCGACACCTTCTGTTTGACCTTGCTCATTCTCAGGTCACGTTCGGCCCGGTTGTTGGTAAACGGCACGTGGGAGAGTCTGGCGAAGAGCAGTACTGCCGTCTCATGCTTCTTCAGTCGTTCCCACAGGTTGTGCGCATCGGATTTGGCGACCCGGCCCCGTTTGCCGTTTTGTCTGGGCGGGATAGGCGGGA
>NZ_JBHNMF010001150.1:0-830 GCF_048562965.1 Thiolapillus sp.
TTGTTCGATGTCGTTTTCTTTTGTCATTCTCTCACCTGAAATACCCTTTCCTTTTTCGCTGTCGCCAGCATCCAGACCAAGACAAACGCGGGGCCTGTTTTCCTGCCGAATGAATCACAGGCTGTTGAAAAACGCCCGGATTTCCGCAAAATCCGCGGCCCATGCTTGCAGAGTAGGCAGGGAAAGCATCATCTCATGTCCGGGTACTCGAAGGCCAGATCCTGTTGAGGGTCCGGTTTTCGCTGCACCGATGCCCAGAGACCGTTCAGTGGGTCCAGGTCATCATTTGTCGCCTGCGCTGCTGCTGAGTCGTTCGCGGCCTCGAATTCGAGGGTTTGTCGAATGCCTTCCGGAGCGATCAGTTGTGCAATATAGGTTGCCATCTTTATAAAAAGGCAATCCGTAGATATTCGGGGAAGTAATTTCATAGAATTACCTAAGTGACTGTATTTATGGGGAAATTATTGTTTATTTTGGCTCTTCTCCGCTTTGATGAGTGAAAAAAGATGCCAACCCCCCATGTAAGCCGTTGAAATATGAGGTCTCTAACCACTTCATATAGGGCAAGCACATGGGCGTTGGCATCTCAGCACAGATTTTGGGTCTTAAAGGGCAATGCGTCAATCAAATTCAATGGCAGGACAGCACGCGAAGAATTGTTATACAGTGCAGGCGTGATAGGCGACGAAAGGCGGTAGACCCGCTGACCGGAAAGAAGGGAACGATTAACCGGTACATCCAGCGTCAGGTCAGGGATGTGCCCTTTTGTGGTCGTCGTTGTCTGATTGAAATCGAGCTGGCCCAGGTGTGGGTCAGCAAAAATGAACGAC
>NZ_JBHNMF010001151.1:0-829 GCF_048562965.1 Thiolapillus sp.
GCGCAGCAGCAATCCGCCACCGTCCGAAGTGATTCGCCCACCGTCAAAGCGGCCAATCACCTCGCGCCGACCCAGGGACTGATATTCCAACTGTTCTGGTTTACACTCTGTATTCATAGGCTTCTTTGTTTTGTCGCTGGTAAGTGATTGGTAACCCTTATTTTATGCAACAAAAAGAGGCCTATTTCCAGTGGGGCGGTGAAATTTCCGGGCTAGCTGCAGCCTGGCGAGGTGATCAAACTGCTGGCAGAAATCGGTATCCTGCTGCTGCTGTTCGAAGTGGGACTGGAAACCGATATCCGCAAGCTCATGCGGACCGGGCGCAGCTCATCCATCGTTGCCTTTGGTGGTTTCCTCATTCCTTTCGTACTGGGATTCTTCCTCGCCCACCAGCTGTTTGATTTGTCGGTCCTGGTATCGCTGTTCATCGGAGGCGCACTGACGGCCACCAGCATCGGCATCACCATACGTGTGCTGACAGATCTGCACCAGCGCAACACACGGGAAGGTCAAATCGTGCTTGGTGCAGCCGTTCTCGATGATGTACTTGGTGTCGTACTGCTGGCACTGCTGTACGAATTTTCCATTGCCGGTGGTATTACCCTGGCCAACACCAGCAAGGTACTGGCGTTCATCGGCCTGTTTTTCATACTCGCGCCCATCGCCGCTAAGCTCATCTCCCTGCTGATAAAACACTTTGACGACATCAGGGTGAGTAGACCGGCGGAATCTCACCGCCAGCCCCTCGCAGAACCGTACGTGACACTCTCGCGTCATACGGCTCCCATCATTCGGCCCTTTGCTTGTCCGCTCCAGTGCACGAAAACGT
>NZ_JBHNMF010001152.1:0-826 GCF_048562965.1 Thiolapillus sp.
GGCCTATTGCCGCATCTCCAGTTACCTGCAGACCATGGCAAATCAGGGATACAATCCGCTGGTCGCCATTCAAATGGCCTTTTCGGGACAGCTCTATGCTGATAGGGGTGAGTAGTTACCGTTACGCAAAGATGAGCCTGGAGGTTGGAAGCATTGTGGTCAGCGATGGCTTGGCTTGTTTCAAAGCAGTGGAAAAGGCAGGATGCCATCCTATTCCTTTCGTCTCCGAAGGTGGGCGTAAAGGGGTTGAACACCCATCCTTCAAATGGGTGAATACCATGCCGGGCAACGTAAAAAATGCAATAACCGGAACCTTTCATTCTGTAAGCCTTAAGCATGTTCCCAGGTATCTTGCAGAGTTTGAGTATCGGTTCAACCGGCGGTATCGATTGGATGACATGATTGAGCGACTCGCCTACGTTGGCCTCAGGACGCCTCCCATACCGTATCGTTTCTTACGAATGGCTGAGATTGGTGGGTAATCAAGTTGGTTGATGTCATCCGGCAACAGTGCCTGAGCACGACTTTCCGTGCCTTGGCAGAACAAACAGGCGTTGCGGTGAATACCGTCAAGAACATCGCTCATGATTTGATTGATGAACTGGAACGGACGGTGCGCTACGAAACTCCGGTGATCATGGGGATTGATGAGGTTAACCCCCCCTGTGTCAGCATAGTTGTCCGCTCACCTCAGTGAGCAATTATTACTTAGTTACCGTCTATAAATAGCTATCTTTTTCGGGCAGCTCCAGATAATTAGCGCATGCCAATATACTGAATTAATTAATCACCTGCCTTGACAAGGATATTGTCGTTTGCAGGGAGC
>NZ_JBHNMF010001153.1:0-824 GCF_048562965.1 Thiolapillus sp.
GGATTGGAAGCAGCTCGCGCCCGAGGAAAGAAAGGTGGCCGTCCCAAATCATTGGATCAGCCAAAAAACATTACTCTGCTCAAGCAGATGCACGCCGACCCCAACTATTCGATCAGCGATATTTGCAAGACGCTGGATATTTCCCGTTCCACCTTTTACCGCTATTTAAAGTCCGATAATAACGAGAATGGCCAATGAAACGGATTTGGAATCTCGATGAACTTGCAGAGCATTGGAGTTTAAAGTTCGAGGAAACTCAGTTGCTCAAAACCAAACCGACCAGAAATCACCTGGCGTTTGTTGCGCAACTCAAGTACTACCAGAACACCGGGCGCTTTCCTCTCGCAACCAACGACATTCCCGAGACGCCCCTGCATTACCTGGCTGATCAGTTGGAAATCACCGTGGATCAGATTCATGAGTACGACTGGCTGGGGCGTTCCGGTACGCGACACCGCAAGGAAATTCTCGAATTTCCGGGTATCCGGCGTGTGTCAGCGGCTGACAAGAGCGCCTTTTCAGACTGGCTCATCGACAACCTCTATCCACATGGAGCGGATATCGAGGATGCCATCGAATCCGCTTTCGAGTGGTTTCAAAAACACAAAGTGGAATGCCCGGCAGGCAAAGAGCTTGATCGCCTGGTGCGCTCAGCCTACCAACAGTTTGAGCTTAATCTGTATGAGCACTTTGCAAATTGCTTGTCGGTAGAAAGCAAGATATTAATGGGTCAATCCCTGGATGGTGTTGAAGGCGTGGTGAACTTCAGTGATATCAAAGCCGATCCGGGGCGCGTGGGGCTGGACAGTGTACTGAAGGAAGTC
>NZ_JBHNMF010001154.1:0-822 GCF_048562965.1 Thiolapillus sp.
GCGGCCTCGCGGCTACTGGGGACTACCAGCCTTCGCTTCGCTCTCCATGGCTGGCAGCGAAAGAAGACAAAAGGCACACGTTGCGCTAGACTTCAGGGATGAAAACCTTTGCATGGAATTCAGAGAAGAATTATCTTCTCAAGGCAGAACGGGGCATTTCCTTTGAAGAGGTTGTGCTGAATATCCAGCTCGGGAACGAAGTCGACATCTTCGAACACCCGAATCAAGAACGATATCCAGGCCAACAAATCTCCGTTGTTGTCATTGAGGGCTACGCCTACCTCGTTCCGTTCGTTGAGAACGAGGAGGAAATCTTCCTGAAAACCATCATTCCCAGCCGAAAGGCTACTAAACAGTATCTTGGTGGTTCAGATGAATAACCTCAATCCTGAAGAAAAGGAAATCCTGGAAGCCTTCGAAAGCGGCCAACTCAAGCGGCCCAAAGGGGCCTCGGAAAAAATTGCGGAGCATCAAAAAGCTGCCGAGGCAACGTTCAAGAAAGATGCTCGTATCAATATTCGCCTGTCTTCCAGGGATCTCAGGGCACTTCAGGCCCGCGCCCTGAAAGAAGGCATTCCATATCAAACGCTGGTATCCAGCGTGCTTCATAAGTTCGTGGATGGCCAGCTTGTCGATAAAGCGGCTAACACAAATGAGCCTCCTCCCGTCAACAGGCAATAGAACACCTGCTCTTTAACAACAACCTGAATCCGTAACTTAGTGAACAGTAATAATGCCCTAATTCTCGGAATACAAAAGGATATTTGTTAAAATGTGGGCTTATGAAACATCACCCAGCAGGTGAAGCAATGAAACGTTTCA
>NZ_JBHNMF010001155.1:0-822 GCF_048562965.1 Thiolapillus sp.
GAGTGCTCAATAAAGGGAATATAGAGATCGGCACGATCATAGAGCGTAGTGAAGCGCCGTCTGTATTCAGCTACCAACACATCGGGAATGCGCTCCTGGCGCACATATGGCGGGTTCCCGACAACAAAATCAAACTCATGCGGTGCATCAAAGAGCAAGAAATCTCCCTGAACCAACCACTGTACCAGAAGCTTACGAGCTATTGCCGTCTGAATCTTGTGTTTACGCAGGAGAGCCAATGCTTTTTCATATGTAGACTCAAACGTCTCCTTATGTAGCTCTATAGCGCGCACACTGCTTGACAAGATTGGCAAGACATCCTCGTTCTTGCCATCCCGTTTCCAGCTTTCGAGAAGCCGCTCAATAGCGGGCAGAAGGAAATCTCCTTCACCAAACGACGGCTCCAGCAATCGTGATTTATGCAAAGGGCGGTCACTCGTATATCCAGCAAGGTCAAGGATGAATTCCACCACCTCACGGCGTGTATAGATCGCTCCGCGCTCTTCCACTCCAGAGCTGGATAAAATGGAAACTGCCTCAGTGATTGGGCAGCGTGTTGGTAATGATGGTTGGTGCTGGAGTGCATCAGCAGACATCATCTTTCCTCCCTATTACCCGCATGTCGCTCCGGAGGCTCCTGCACGGGTTTGTCTAATCTGGGTGCGCGGGGTTTGACTGCCGTTAACCTCACCCGTAATTCTTTAGCTTCACCTGGATTAAAGCGTTTCATCGTACCGACATTGCCCGAGGCCTTACGCCATTGCGCGAGGTATTCCGTTGAGCAAGCATTCCGTTTGAATAGCTGCTCGCATTGGAATACCT
>NZ_JBHNMF010001156.1:0-821 GCF_048562965.1 Thiolapillus sp.
TTATACCAGGATCTGATCCAGGTGACACGAATGAGCCTGTCGTATATCGAGCCGGTTTACCAGGCATTGGCGGGTTTGCGGGTAGACCCTGCCACTTGCACAGCCTGGTTGATGGAAGTGGCGCACTATCGCGTGTTGATCGAACGGGTAATCGAACAAACGGAACGCCGTGTCTTCCATGGAGAAAAAGTGCCGGCGCGGGAAAAGAGCTTCAGCCTCTTTGAAGCGCATACGGATATCATCGTCAAAGGTAGCCGGGATATCCAGTATGGGCATAAATTGAACCTGATGACGGGACAAAGCGGGCTGGTGTTGGATGTGATGATCGAAGCGGGTAATCCGGCCGATACGGAACGGTTTCTGCCGATGCTGAACCGCCACATCCAACACTACGGCAAGGCGCCCCGACAAATGGCTGTCGATGGTGGCTATGCCAGCAAAGACAACCTGAAAGAGGCCAAAGCGAAAGGCGTGAAGGACATGGCTTTTCACAAGAAAAAAGGCTTGAAGGTCGAGGAGATGGCCAAAAGTGACTGGGTCTATCGTAAGCTGCGCAACTTTCGGGCAGGCATTGAAGCGGGTATTTCGTACCTGAAACGCTGCTTTGGCTTGCGGCGATGCAACTGGAAAGGATTGGAGCATTTCAAGGCTTACGTGTGGTCGGCGGTTGTTACGCATAATATGGTGAGGTTGGCGCGTTTGAAGCCTGCCTGAATCCAGCAGGGACCGACCGTTTTTTGAAATGGGGCGTCAGCTCAGGATGGCAGTCGCCCAAAAAACGGGATTTTTGTAGTAATCGCTCCCTGCAAACGACAATATCC
>NZ_JBHNMF010001157.1:0-819 GCF_048562965.1 Thiolapillus sp.
CGCCGCGTTCGGAGGCCTACTTTGTTTTCCCTCTGGCGCAAGGCACGCCGGGAAAACAGTGCGGCCTCGCGGCTACTGGGGACTACCAGCCTTCGCTTCGCTCTCCATGGCTGGCAGCGACTGTCTCCTGGCGTGTGAGCCGGACCCACCCGTTGAAGTTCGAAAACGGTACTACCCAGGATAAAACGCATACTGTCAGTAAAAGTCTCATCCGCATACACCGGCTCGGTGCCAACGATTTCTTTTTCACCCACCTGATTACCCAGCATGAACATCTGGTCCTGCAGACGCTTGTGCTGATCGGCCACCACCGCCTCGCTGGCGATAACGCGGGCACCGCGTTCTTTGAAATAACCATTGCCAAGCCAGCGGTGGTCTTGTCCGCCGCTATTGAGCACATACTTCACAGGCTTGTCGGTCACCTGTTTGATCAGCCTGTCGATGGCCTCCGCTCCCTGATAGGTTCCACCGGAGTCGATCAATACCACTCCTTCGTCCGTCACCACAAAGCCAAAGGTCGCGTTGTTTCCCAGGTTCTGTGGCGTACGCCCACCATAAGGGCCGACTACCGCATATACCTGTTCAGACATCTTTTGCAGACGGAGGCCATTGCCATTCTCCAGCGCCTGAGCGACTCCAGATAGAAGCATGAGCAGCAGCGAAAACATGAAAAACCTTCTTTTGCACATATTGTTTCCCCTAGGGAAGCTCTGATTGAATCGACCAAACAGGGTAAAATATACCCACCTCCCAGAACATAAGTACAGAGCCAAATGAAGCAACAAAGTTTCGCGTCATTGACTTACGCCGCCAAGAAAC
>NZ_JBHNMF010001158.1:0-819 GCF_048562965.1 Thiolapillus sp.
TCCATAGCGGCCTCCAGAAGTTTGTGTTGATTTCTCTTCTGAGAGGCCGCGCCTTGCTATGTCAACTATTTTTTGAGATTTTTAGTGGTTTTTCTCCTCTGAAACTCTAAACTCTAGTAAATTAAGTTATCTCATGAACAGAAAACGCAGGAGATTCGATCATGAAGGCATTTGTCGGGTTAAGTTTTTCATTTCTTTTATATTTTGTTTCATGGCAGGCTGTGTTTGCCAACCCTCTCTTTCATTCCGCCGGGTTTCATCATATTTTCAACGGCACGGATTATCGGGGGCCTGGTGAGCATCTGGCCAATACGAGAAGCGCGTTCAGCAGTGACGGCAAAGTGGTTGTTCTGCTGGAACTGGGAGCGGGTACACGCGGGATATTCATCCACGATTTCGACAGCCAGGGTCAGGCGCAGGAGGTGACCATACCGTCAGAAATCGGGGGTATCATTCTGAATCCCGGACTGGTCAGTAACGGCGATGGGAGCCGGGTGTTTTTTGTCGCCGAAACGGCCGATGTCAATGACAATATCAATCTGTTCTGTATGCTGAACGGAAAGACGGGAAGCATCAGTATTCTGCGGCGATACGATCGCGCAGCGGTGGAAGACCCTGTTCACATGGCCACAGATGCTGCCGGCAACTACCTTTATTTCAATGAAAGCGACAACGGTGATGAGGGGGATCTCTGGCGTATCGATGCCAACAATCTCAACCCCTTTGTGCCGCCCGAGCGTGTTGTCGAAGCGTATACCATCCCCCATCCTTCGGGCAATCTGGGGCGGTTTGTCGGTGAGTTCGATGTATCGGATGACG
>NZ_JBHNMF010001159.1:0-818 GCF_048562965.1 Thiolapillus sp.
AGGGAAGGAATGTAGCGAAAGCGGAACCCGCAGGCGAAGCGAACAGCCCAGCCCGCAACGCGGGGGATGCGCACAACGCATATAAACGGTAAAATTAACATTTAAAAAATAATTTCGATATATCGTAACAACAAGCGCGGGGATTTTAGCCGCTAAAATTAACGATCCGGACGAGACAGGAACGCGGTGTACAAATACATATTTTTCACGAATGTGCTCAAGTGTCTTGAAGAGCGCGACATGACAAAGCAGGAACTGTCAGATCGTTCGGGCGTGTCTATCTCATTTCTATCTGACCTTACAACCGGGAAGGGCAATCCATCCCTAGAAAAAATGGCAGCGATTGCCAACGCATTAGAGGTCCCACTTCCACTATTGCTCGAATCCACGGACATGGACACCAAGACATTGGAGGAGTTGGCCGGCAAGAAGGTAAAAAGCAGCTTACCTCACGGCTTTGTAAGGGTATGCGCGGTCCTGCCTGAACACCAGGCATTCATCGTGAGGCGCTGGGAACAGCACGCGAGAAAGAAAGACAAGGGTTAAACGCCAAGAAGAGTAATTAAGGGAGAAAGTAACGAAGGGAAGCTGATCAAACAGCCCAGCGCAGTTTTAGCGGCTAACCCTGCCCTTTACCCATAAAAAACATCTGAACAAAATGTACCGTTTGCTGCATGCTTCACGGCATGAACACACAAAACCAAATCAAACGGAGGCTGAGGCTGTCCACAGCAACCGGCATAGAATACATCAAGCACTTGCTTAACGGCAACGCAATTGCCCACAGAACCGATTTAGCCAAACAGGTTTGCAGCATC
>NZ_JBHNMF010001160.1:0-818 GCF_048562965.1 Thiolapillus sp.
ATTTGGCCGTATTCCGTATAGCCAGCGCCTCTTCCGACAACATACTTTCAGTTTGTCTGGACAGCGTAGCAACTGGAGAGGGTGGCGGGACATGGCTAACTTCTTCGTGGATGATCTGAACGTCTTCAGTATCTGATTCAAGGTCAGGTGTAGAGAGATCCCGGATAGCCATCTCCACGGTCTCTCCACCCATCATTGCGCCGGTGGGGTCAGAGTGTGTTACGGGTGAAGATCCGCTGTATATGTAGCCTGACATGAACTGCCTGGCGGGGTCTGGTTCTATGAACCGGCTCAACCGGTATGAGAGCTCGCGGTACTGTAGCGTTATCAGGTCTCCGCTGTAGGGTGCGGTCGCGTACTGTGGCGACGGGCTACCGGGTACGGCCTGTAGCAGGAGGGCAAGCAGGATCCACAGTTTCATCGCTTCCGCTTCCATGGCAGCCAGGACCACCTGCTTTTTGGGGCAGTCTTTGGCATCAGGCTACGGTGTGTCTCATGTAAGGCTTCCAGCACCTGCGGATCCTGCTGTGCGAAGTAGATGAAGCCCATATTGTCATACCGGGTAATGGCCCGGTCCAGATCCCGGAAGTAAGCTCCTGCCTGCTCCCGCCCCCGAGTTATGGCTTCGTCATACTTCGCGACACACCCAGCCATCCGATCTGCGGAATCTCGCAGTAAGGAGTATAGGTCCTTAGATTCATCCTGGAAGCCTGCTAGTGGTGAGCGTATGCCGCGCATCTTTATGATTTTAGGGTCGGCAAGGAACGCCATACGCCGGTTGTACTCGGATAGTACGTGGTTTCTGCGACGGACAAGTG
>NZ_JBHNMF010001161.1:0-818 GCF_048562965.1 Thiolapillus sp.
ATTTGGCCGTATTCCGTATAGCCAGCGCCTCTTCCGACAACATACTTTCAGTTTGTCTGGACAGCGTAGCAACTGGAGAGGGTGGCGGGACATGGCTAACTTCTTCGTGGATGATCTGAACATCTTCAGTATCGGATTCAAGGTCGGGTGTGGAGAGATCCCGAATAGCCATCTCCACGGTCTCTCCACCCATCATTGCGCCGGTGGGGTCAGAGTGTGTTACGGGGGAAGATCCGCTGTATATGTAGCCTGACATGAACTGCCTGGCGGGGTCTGGCTCCACGAACCGGCTCAACCGGTAGGAGAGTTCGCGGTACTGTAGCGTTATCAGGTCTCCGCTGTAGGGTGCGGTCGCGTACTGTGGCGACGGGCTACCGGGTACGGCCTGTAGCAGGAGGGCAAGCAGGATCCACAGTTTCATCGTTTCCGCTTCCAGGGTAGCCATGACCACCTGCTTTTTGGTGCAGTCTTGGGCATCAGGCTACGGTGTGTCTCATGTAGCGCTTGCAGCACCTGCGGATCCTGCTGTGCGAAGTAGATGAAGCCCATGTTGTCATACCGGGTAATGGCCCGGTCCAGATCCCGGAAGTAGGCTCCTGCCTGCTCCCGTCCTCGGGTTATGGCTTCGTCATACTTCGCGACACACCCAGCCATCCGATCTGCGGAATCTCGCAGTAAGGAGTATAGGTCCTTAGAGTCATCCTGGAAGCCTGCTAGTGGTGAGCGTATGCCGCGCATCTTTATGATTTTAGGGTCGGCAAGGAACGCCATACGCCGGTTGTACTCGGATAGTACGTGGTTTCTGCGACGGACAAGTG
>NZ_JBHNMF010001162.1:0-817 GCF_048562965.1 Thiolapillus sp.
TGGACGGCTTCGATGAGAACCTGCCGCGCATCCAGGTGCGGCTGACCCTGGACGAAGACGAAAAGGCCGGGGCCAATAAAACCTTCTTCAGCAAGGTCAAGGAAGAGCTGGACATCGTTCCTGCGCAGGCCCGGGTGATCGAATACTGGCAGGAGAAAGCCGTATTCGAGCAGGAGGACGGTACGCAGCAGCTGGCCTGTGCCGCCGTCCGGTTCATCCCCTGGGCAAATGCCTGGCCAGCGTCCGGCTGCTGGCCTGGATCCTGGTGGCCAAGTACGCCGACGCCCTGCCGCTGTACCGCCTTGAAGGCATTCTCAAGCGCCATGGCGGCCACATCAGCCGCACCACGATGGCCAACTGGATCATCCGCCTGGACGACGTATTCAAGCCGTTGATCAACCTGCTGCGGGAACAGCAGCTTGACGGTGACTACCTGCAAGCCGATGAGACCCGACTCCAGGTGCTCAAGGAAACCGGAATATCGGCCCAGTCAGACAAATGGATGTGGGTCATCCGTGGTGGACCACCGGACCGGCCGGCAGTGCTGTTCGAATACGATCCCTCGCGCAGCGAGGAGGTGCCGCTGCGCCTGCTCGATGGCTTCAGGGGAACGCTCCAGACCGATGGCTATGCCGGGTACAACAACAAGCGTGTCTTCGGCCTCGTGATAGATTTTGGGGCGTCCCAGCCCCCAAAATCGACTCGGCCTTTGACAACCTATTCGTGCCCCAGCCGTCCTGGTCACCAAGCACTACGCAACAACTTCGCAAGCTCGTTGCTGCTCCGTACTTGGCTCCCAATGACTGGACGCCGCGTT
>NZ_JBHNMF010001163.1:0-816 GCF_048562965.1 Thiolapillus sp.
GTACTGGCCGATCTATGGCGAGAATGATGAAATCTGCTTCACCTGGTCGGATAGTCGGGGCAGCGCACACATCGAACAACAGCTCGAGGGTTTTTCCGGTGTGCTGCTCAGCGACGGCTATGCCGCCTATCCCGCATCGCTCACCGATCCCCTGGTTCCGGCGTTTTTGGGCGCCGGGACGTGGCCAAGATAGACCGATAGCCCATTTCTCCTGCCAAGGTACTCGCCGAGAGAAGTGATTCTCGTGTTTTTCGCTCTCCCGGGGCTCTGGAGGATGTTTTTTCGACGGAACAGACGCGCCGGCCCCTCAGCACCGGAGTCTGATCGGTTGTGTCAACGTTGCCGGATGTAATAGGGTTTATCCAGGGGGTGACCAGGCAGGGTGCTGCTTGAGATTGGCCAGGATCTGAGCGATGTCGCTGGCGTAGGGGTATGCTTCCGAGAAGGACAGCCAGACTTTGCGTGCTGTCAGGCGCAGGCGGGCGCCGATTTTCAGCAGCTTCAGACGGATCGTCGTGCTCTGGGCCTTGGCGAACGCCGTACCGGTCAGCCCCAGCCGGCGCAGGCCATGCAGCAGGACATAGGCGAAGGAAGAGAAGTACAGCCGCAGTTGGTTCGCCCGCAGGGTGGCACTGCTGGTGCGATCGGCGAACAGTCCCAGTTGCTGTTCTTTGATACGATTTTCCATCTCCCCTCGGGCACAGTAAAGATCTTCGTATAAATATTGGGCATCCGCGTCACGGGTGCTCAGGTTGGTGACGACAAAACGCGGATTGGCCTTGCCCGGCAGGTATTCCGCCTTGCCGATCACCCGCC
>NZ_JBHNMF010001164.1:0-815 GCF_048562965.1 Thiolapillus sp.
GCTGGCGCAGACTGCTCACACCCTGCATGATCCCATAGAGAATCAGGCCCATCATGGCTCGTGGCGCATAGGGTGAACGACCACCCGGCCGGTAAGACTGTTCAAAACTCAACCAGTCCATCGCTGCCAGCCATGGAGAGCGAAGCGAAGGCTGGTAGACCCCAGTAGCCGCGAGGCCGCACTGCTTACCCGTCGTGCGCATAGCGCCAGAGGGGAAGCAAAGTAGGCATCCAAACGCGGCGTCCAGTCATTGGGAGACAAGTACGGAGCAGCAACGAGCTTGCGAAGTTGTTGCGTAGTGCTTGGTGACCAGGACGGCTGGGGCACCAATAGGTTGTCAAAGGCCGAGTCGATTTTGGGGACTGGGATGTCCCAAAATCTATCACGAGGCCGAAGACACACTTGTTCCTCTAAAAGCTCGCGGACCTTCAAGGCCCCTCGTTGACCTGCATTGTACAAATGCTGGTCAAGCCGAACGGCATTGAGATAAATCAGCTTGGGATCAGGATCCTCGAAAACAACCCCGGATAATGTGGCCGGTTCAGGCCCCGTTGTATTTTCTGACTCCATCTGCGGCAACTCGTCGAACAGACTGGGTTGGTTGCTGGTATCTATTCTCGCAACACGCCTTTTTATAGGTCGGTTTTTCATCGTAGCGCAGCTAAAGAGTAGTGGTTCCACATAAGGGTCTAGGTTACCCCTGAATCCGTGACTTCGGCAGCCACCTGAAAGTCGTTCGCCCGATGATAATCGCGTAAAATTGCAGTTCCAGTGATTTTCATGATTTCACCCAAGGGGTGAACTGCCAATGACAT
>NZ_JBHNMF010001165.1:0-815 GCF_048562965.1 Thiolapillus sp.
TGTTCTGGTTTACACTCTGTATTCATAGGCCTCTTTGTTTTGTTGCTGGTAAGTGTTTGGTTGCTCTTACTTTATGCAACAAAAAGAGGCCTATTTCCAGTGGGGCGGTGAAATTTCCGGGTTAAAAAATACCGGCCATCATCGGGAACAGAAGGCGCCTCGTTTTATGAGACATGGTGCAGCGAATGCGCCCGGGATGAGGGCGAATCATGTGAGATACTGGCCAAGACGTTTCGGATCGACGTAGAGGATGATGAATACCCTCAAGAATGGACCTATGACGAATCAGGGCGACCAATCTGTACGGCCTTTGTGCAGCGTGGGGAGGCAATACCAACGCCTCGATGTACAAAAACCATAGATATGTTTGACAACCAATAGCCCCAGACAGAACTACTTGGGCACACCTGGTCAGTGGCGTACGTCGAGCGTTGCGCAACACCAATTGGCCAACACTGGAGCGACCTATTATGCCAGAAAGTAGCCCTGAATTTTCGCCGGACTATGAGCGACAACAGCACCACAAACGGTTGCGTGAGTTGAGGCCCGCACCCAAGCCATGCCCACGCCCTGCTAAACAGGAAAAATTGAAATTGCTAACCGTGACTCGGATTGAGGTCATACAAATGGCCGATATGCCAAGGTATCACTACGAAGTCTGGGCGGATTTTGATGACGGGGACTGTGAGTTGCTGCAACAAGCGTGTCTTCGGCCTCGTGATAGATTTTGGGGCGTCCCAGCCCCCAAAATCGACTCGGCCTTTGACAACCTATTGGTGCCCCAGCCGTCCTGGTCACCAAGCACTACGCAACAA
>NZ_JBHNMF010001166.1:0-815 GCF_048562965.1 Thiolapillus sp.
ACGCCGCGTTCGGAGGCCTACTTTGTTTTCCCTCTGGCGCAAGGCACGCCGGGAAAACAGTGCGGCCTCGCGGCTACTGGGGTCTACCAGCCTTCGCTTCGCTCTCCATGGCTGGCAGTGCCTGTAGTGAACTAGAGATCAGTTCGCGCACCTATAGGCGCTGGACCCAGTACGGCAGTGTCAAAGCCGATGGCCGCCCAGACGCAGAACGCCAGGCGCCTGCGAACAAGCTGACGCCAGAGGAACGACAACAGATTCTGAAGACCTGCAACGAGGCAGCGTATCAGAGCCTTCCTCCGTCACAGATCGTACCGGCATTGGCTGATGAAGGGATCTATATCGCATCAGAATCGAGCTTTTACCGGATAATGAAGGAGGCGGACCAGCTACACCACCGCGGGAAAGACCAAGCCCCGAGGAAAGTCGCGAAACCCGCCGCTTACAAGGCAGCAGGGCCGAATGAAGTCTGGAGTTGGGACATCACGTTCCTGGCGACCACCGTAACGGGTTTGTTCTATCGGCTCTACCTGGTGATGGATATTTACAGTCGCAAGATTGTAGGCTGGGAAATTCATGAAAACGAAACCGCCGAGAATGCCTCACTGTTGATCCACAAAGCCTGCCTGGCGGAGGGTGTTAGTGAGAAGGGCTTAGCCCGCATCGCTCACCGATCCCCTGGTTCCGGTGTTTTTGGGCGCCGGGACGTGGCCAAGATAGCCCGATAGCCCATTTCTCGTGCCAAGGTACTCGCCAAGAGAAGAGATTCTCGTGTTTTTCGCTCTCTCAGGGGCTCTGGAGGATGTTTTTTTGACAGA
>NZ_JBHNMF010001167.1:0-815 GCF_048562965.1 Thiolapillus sp.
GCTTCCCCCATCGATGAGTCTCTGATGGCGGGAAGCGTACGGCCCTATGGCCCGGAATGCCCCTCAGGGTGGGTCAAAATTGTTGGCCGTAGGTGGGTCAGAATAGATGGCCATTAACACCTGAACCACAAAAGGAAAGGTTTCCAGTAACTGTTCCAGCGCAGGAATCAGGTAACGTTCACTGATACGCTCAACGCAGCAGACCACTTCGAACTGGGTTACTTCATCGACCACATTGATGTGATAAACCCCTTTCTGCTTGTCCAAGTCACCTTGATGCACCGTATCGATGCGGATATAGCCAGGCTGACCATTTGAACAGGGTTTGCGACGTTCGCCAATCGTGGATGACTTGGGGCGTGTTTTCTCAAAGGTTCGGCGCTGCCGTTGATAGGCATTGGATTGCCTTAGATTGTAAAGATGGCTAACAGAGATGCCGGCCAGGGTTTCATAGTCTGATTGCCCAAACACCTGATAGGCACGCTCACACAGCTTTTTAATGGCATGTCCACAAGGCGTGTCATGGGGTTCATCCATTTCTGCCAGTAGCCGGATGTCACGATCGGTGTAGCGGCGCTTGAAACCCGCCGTTGTTCGTTGCTGACGGCTCAACCGGCCTGTCTTTCGGTACTGGGCAATCAAGCGCGTTAATTGTTGACGGGAATAACCCGTAACCTTGAGCAAATAGCGGATAACAATGCCTTTGTCTGGTTTATTCAGAGACAGATAGTCAAAACGAACCAGTTCCCTCTGTAACCAGCGATAACGCTTGTCCTTGTCGCTACTGATGGTGAAAGCAACGGCTTGGGTTCCTT
>NZ_JBHNMF010001168.1:0-814 GCF_048562965.1 Thiolapillus sp.
GCCAGAGCGCGAGCCAGAGGCTATCGAAACAACCGAACTTTTATGACCATGATCTACATGATTGCCAGCCCGGCGGGTTCCATACTGAAATCCACATGAAACGTCGAAGAGCCTAATTTTACTAGAGTTTAGAGTAAGCAACATTGTTCCACCGTATATTTTCGGGTGAAATAAAGTTGCTATTTTGTTCATACTGCCCGTTAGAGCTTGTTCTATACGCTGATTGCTGCATCCTGCTCACTTCCTCGCCAATTGGGCGGTTCGAATTTTCTGCATTTACGGTTCCACCACTGCCGGACAGGGACATGGTGAAAAATCAGTAGCAGTCCTTTACGGATCTGCCCTGCCGTTGTGGGATTGTCCTTTCGCCAGGGCGAATGGCAACACAGTTGCCTGACGGTCTGATCATCCAGATAGCCCAATAATTGGATCAGACCATAACCCACCAAGGTCAGGTGCACCCAACGATGCAGCGTCTGGCGGGTTTGTTGCCAGGCCTCTTTCAAGCCCCAGGAGAGTTTCAGTTGATTGAACATGGATTCAATCGACCAGCGTTCTCCATAGGCTTCGATGATCTGTTCCGGGGTCAGTATGGCATCGGTACTCAATAATAAATGCGCTTTTTTCCAGTGGCCACTTTCACTCTTGAATTCACACCACACAACACGTACTAAACGTCCCCCAAGAAAATGAGCCATTAACACTTTACTCCGATAACGTACCTCTTGCTCCTTTCCATACAATGGCAAGGTGACCATGGAGCGTTTCAGATGCGCAATACGCTTGGGCGTGTATTTTCTCCCATACTTTCGCG
>NZ_JBHNMF010001169.1:0-813 GCF_048562965.1 Thiolapillus sp.
GCGTTTGCCGGGTTCGCGGGTGTCATTGACTGGTACATCACAAACCCGGATCAGCCGCACAGTGCGGTAGCGGTAGGAGGTGTAGCATGACAGAGCACGCGGATATTTCACCCAGCCGGGCTGATGTTTGGGCTAACTGCCCGGTTGCTTATCATACGTGGGTAAAGGGTCATAGTGATCCGGAAAACCCGGCTATGCGTCTGGGTACGGAGCTGCACGCTATCCTGGAAGAACTGATTCGCCTGGGTTCTTATGAACCTGTGCAGGATGGCGATGTGATTTTCACAGGTATTGGGATGCTGGCGATCCCCCCGGGTTACGGTGAGCACATGTCCCACGCGCTGGCGTCTTTCAGGCCCCTGGCTGAAGAGGCGACAGAAATCTACTGTGAACAGCGCGTGGATATGCAGCGGTATGTACCAGAGGACGTTAAAGATACGTTTTTTGGCACTGCGGATCTGGTAACGCATACGATTACAGATGGCGTGCTGACCGAGCTTGGGGTCTTTGACTACAAATCCGGCAAGCGCTGGGTGTCGCCCGCATCTAAGCAAATCGTTTGCTACGTACTGGGCGCGCTTACCGCGCGGGGCTTCATATCGCATAGTGAGGGGACCGGGCAGGTGTACTGCATCGACCCGGCGCATGAGGGTGTATTGGTCCGTATGGGCATCCTTCAGCCGGCGGGCTGCAAGCCGGGTGAATCCGCAATCAAAATGCAGACATTCACTCTGGCAGATTTCATCAGGAAATTCGCCCAGCCGCTGGTTGACAGTATCGAGACTATGCTGGGGGATGTGTCGATGGAAAAGC
>NZ_JBHNMF010001170.1:0-812 GCF_048562965.1 Thiolapillus sp.
AGCCAGAACCTACACCCAAACAACTCGCCAGACTTATTCAAGAGCGACACCGGCGACGACAGGCTGCCACAGAATCCTGTCGGCGGAGGGGTGGGGAAATATGACAAAGTAGAATTAGGGATCTTCCAGAAGAATAATGGAACGTGACGAGACTGACAAAGTATCCAATCCCGGGCTTGAGAAACATTTGGGTGTGGAGAATTTAAGCGACCTGAATATTGAAGCCGCCCTTGATCTTATCGGAAAAATCATCGATCTCTCTGAGTTCCATGACCGACCCGAAGGCACTAGTCGGGCACTGGAACTGTGCAATGAATTAGCCCAGAGGGCGCTCAGCGAGAGGGAAATGGTTTTGCTCCACTATTTCCGGGCCAATGCCTGGGCAAGTCGGCGGAAGACAATGCATAAAGATGCCAAGGTCGCTTGGGCTTGGGAACAACCGGAAATCTTGCGTGAGTTGTTCCATTTGCGCACGGCGCTTCGACATTCAGGTTTTAAGCAACTCGATAATATTCGACGTTGTCAGATCCTTACTAGAGTTTAGAGTAAGCAACCTAGAGTTTAGAGTTTCAGAGGAGAAAAACCACTAAAAATCTCAAAAAATAGTTGACATAGCAAGGCGCGGCCTCTCAGAAGAGAAATCAACACAAACTTCTGGAGGCCGCTATGGACGCGAAAGGATATAGCCGTACCCCCCGCGAACTGTGTTATTGGATAACATTTTTGGCAGAAGCGCTACCCCTGAGATCCGTGGGTACCTTCATTGAATTGTTGATCGGGGCGATGCTCACCCCAGCAGGCTTTGTAACCGA
>NZ_JBHNMF010001171.1:0-812 GCF_048562965.1 Thiolapillus sp.
AGAAAGCGGGCGGCGATCTGCACAAACACCTTCGGCAGCGGCGCAAGCGCTACAGGAAGCGCTATGGCAGTCAGGAACGGCGAGGTCGCATCATCGGCCGGGTTGGCATCGAGGAGCGGCCAACAGAGATGGACCCCATAGGGGGGACAGGAACTGGACGAAGATAAGTGTTTTCCTCCATGATGAGCCAAAGGCTCAGGAGAAAAGTAATGAGACGAAAAAGACGAACCCATTCCCCGGAATTCAAAGCGAAGGTCGTCTTGGCGGCGATTCAGGGCGATCTGACCCTGGTTGAACGGGTAAAGAAGTTCGATGTGCATGCCAAGATTGGCCAGTTGACGATGGAAAATGATTTTTTAGAACGCGGGCTCGAACGGATTCACGGGCCCAGAGGAAAAAAGTGGTAGACCGGAAGGAATCTTTATCCATCACTCGCCAATGTGATTTGCTGGATCTACCGCGTTCGACTTTCTATCATGTGCCCAAGCCTGTTTCTGATGAAGAGCTGGCGTTGATGGCTTTGATTGATCGCTGTCACCTGAAGCATCCTTTCTATGGCAGTCGCCGCATCCGCTTTACCAGTGAAGAATTCACCGGTGTGCTCAAGGCGCACGATATCCGCATCAGCATGGGCGGCAAAGGGCGTTGGGTGGACAATGTCTTTGTCGAGCGCCTGTGGCGCATAAAGTACGAGGAGGTCTATCTGAAAGCCTATGACAGCATAGTGGAAGCAAGGACTTCACTCGATATCTACTTCACCTTCTACAATACAGAAAGACGGCATCAGCGCCTTGACCGGCGGACGCCAGATA
>NZ_JBHNMF010001172.1:0-811 GCF_048562965.1 Thiolapillus sp.
ACCGTCACGGTCAACGTCACTGGCGAGCGGACAGCAGTCGATGACTTGGTGGGAGAACCGGCACCTGATTTTGTGTATCCGAACTACGGTGATCATGCCTACGCAAAATTCTACCTGGATGACCGCAGCATGGCCTATGCACGCAGGCATCTGGATTTGCTCCCGGCTTCGGTCCGGCCGGGGATTTGGAGCACCCTGTGGTTCATGGTGCAGGATGGCAGGTTGTCACCTTCAACCTACATGGCGATCTTCCTGGACATGGCGCCCCGGGGAAACGATGCCAGGCAGCTCAGCAGCTTTCGCTGGAAGCTCAATACCTTGCTCGACCAGTATCTGAACCAGGCAGTGTGGCGGGATGCCATGGAGCGTTTGCATGCCGTTGCCTAGCCCGCATCGCTCACCGATCCCCTGGTTCCGGTGTTTTTGGGCGCCGGGACGTGGCCAAGATAGCCCGATAGCCCATTTCTCGTGCCAAGGTACTCGCCAAGAGAAGAGATTCTCGTGTTTTTCGCTCTCTCAGGGGCTCTGGAGGATGTTTTTTCGACGGAACAGACGCGTCGGCCCCTCAGCACCGGAGTCTGATCGGTTGTGTCAACGCTGCCGGATGTAATAGGGTTTATCCAGGGGGGTGACCAAGCAGGGTGCTGCTTGAGATTGGCCAGAATCTGAACGATATCGCTGGCGTAGGGGTACGCTTCCGAGAAGGACAGCCAGACTTTGCGTGCTGT
Source organism: Thiolapillus sp. (assembly GCF_048562965.1). NCBI lineage: Bacteria > Pseudomonadati > Pseudomonadota > Gammaproteobacteria > Chromatiales > Sedimenticolaceae > Thiolapillus > Thiolapillus sp. The sequence continues at coordinate 729 of NZ_JBHNMF010001172.1, forward strand.
CAGGCGCAGGCGGGCGCCGATTTTCAGCAGTTTCAGGCGGATCGTCGTGCTCTGGGCCTTGGCAAACGCCGTACCGGTCAGCC
>NZ_JBHNMF010001173.1:0-809 GCF_048562965.1 Thiolapillus sp.
GCTTTTTAAGACTGGGTTAAGAATTTCCGGGCAGACTGCAGGCCATCGCTGAAAGAAGGAATCTAGATTGTGTCCTGCATTGCACCAAAGAAATTATATAACACATTGTATTTCGATGAGAAACAGGGATGTTCCGCGCGCAGCCACGGTGTGGTGCTCATGGACAGATCCCATCCCGGCCGACAGGAAGCGGAAAAACTGGTGCAACGTGTTTTTCTGGATGCCTACGGCGCCCGGCTGACGGCTTTCTATCCCTATCTGCTGGCGATTCATGATGCAGAAGGTGGTTATCAGGCGGTTGCCGGGCTGAGGCCGGGCGGCCATACTCTTTTTTGTGAGCACTACCTGCCGCAGAGGGCGGAAATGTTGCTTGGCGTCCCGCGTGAAGCCATGGTGGAGATCGGCAATCTGGCCACAGCCGGTGCCGGGCGCATTCGCTGGATTATCGTGGCGCTGACGGCATTCCTGCAGGGCGCGGGTTTCAGCACTATCACGCCGTTACTGCGCAACAGTTTCGTCCGGATGGGCTTGCCGCTCACCTATCTCTCTTCAGCCGAAGAGGAGTGCCTGCCGGGCGATATGGCGCATGACTGGGGTGCCTACTATGATTGCAATCCATCGGTTTATGCAGGATATGTTCCCGCAGGCTATGAGGCGCTGGGCAAGGTGGCTGCTGCTCATCGTCTGCTGGAGGTAACTACTCACCCCTATCAGCATAGAGCTGTCCCGAAAAGGCCATTTGAATGGCGACCAGCGGATTGTATCCCTGATTTGCCATGGTCTGCAGGTAACTGGAGATGCGGCAATAG
>NZ_JBHNMF010001174.1:0-808 GCF_048562965.1 Thiolapillus sp.
GCGTTCGGAGGCCTACTTTGTTTTCCCTCTGGCGCAAGGCACGCCGGGAAAACAGTGCGGCCTCGCGGCTACTGGGGTCTACCAGCCTTCGCTTCGCTCTCCATGGCTGGCAGCGGAAGCACAACCTGCCAAGCGCAAAACCTTCAAGGACTATGCGCCTGGCTTTGTGCATGTGGACGTGAAGTATCTACCGCAAATGGCGGATGAATCCAGGCGGACGTATTTATTTGTCGCCATTGACCGTGCGACACGCTGGGTCTATCTGGAGATTTTGCCAGATAAAAGTGCTCGTAGCGCCAAAGGATTTCTGAAGCAGCTCATCAAGAAGGCGCCTTTTATCATCACCAGGGTGCTGACGGATAATGGTAAAGAGTTTACGGATCGCTTTATCGCCAACGGAGAACGCAAACCCACCGGCCAGCATCCTTTTGATCAAGTATGTCAGGCAGAAGGCATTGAGCACCGTCTGATCAAGCCCAAACACCCGCAAACCAATGGCATGGTTGAGCGTTTCAATGGCCGGATTAGCGAGATTCTCGTTACCACGCATTTTGATGCGTCCAGGGATTTACAGGAGACGCTGTACCAGTATCAGAAAATCTACAACTACCATGTCCCGCAGAAAAACATCGGGCACATCACGCCCATTCAGGCGCTTATTAGGATTGGCACAAAAAACAACCGGAATTATTCAAAAAGAAAATCTATGATCTATAGGGACTTGACAGTTAGTATCTGATTTAATATGGCATCATATCTATAAAAATCAACAGGAGAAAGGCATTGGCAATCCCTCTGGTAGCAGGAA
>NZ_JBHNMF010001175.1:0-808 GCF_048562965.1 Thiolapillus sp.
TGTGTTGGGTCAATAGCATAGACTCGGCGTACTATGATGTCAAGCCTCTACAGACATGAAAAAGCGATTGTAGATCCATGGAGGCAGGCTTGTACTCATCTTAGGGGTGAGTAGTTACACCCCAATTTTGTAATCGGATTGATTGTGACAAACCATGATTCCAGATCAGGTTTTCTGTCAAATCGTTTTTCCAATTCACGCATGGCCTGCTTACTCAGGGATACTCCCGCTTTATAGGATTTCTTCACTTTCCTTACCACCGGATGAATCCCTTTGTACGCCATACTCCGAGCCAAACCCAAGGTTTTCTCAACAGAATCCAGTAATTCGCCTCGCCAATGATTTTCCAGAACACCCCATAGTCTTTCGACCGGGTTGTATTTGCTGTGATACGGCGGGTAGTACGCCAGTCGTATCCTGATTTGATGTGTATCGCTGAATTCCGTCAACCGCTTCATCCATTGAGTTCGGCGACTGCTGTTCTCCGGACCGTTGTCAGCATTGATGACCAAGGTATGGGGGCGGTCTTCTGGCGCGAAGGTTTTCCACAGTTCCTCCAGTCGATCCACCATGAAGTCTGCTGTGACTTTGCCCTGCGCGAACCACAAGTAACTTTTCGCTTGTTTGGGCAGCAGTATGCCAAACGGCGTTAAGGTGCATTTTGAGTCGAAATCATGGTCGCAGGCAGGTTGGGGACAACGGCTTTTTCCTCCCCGGGAAAATGGTCCCACCTTGACGGTTGTCTTGGTGTCCAAAGATAACCGTAATACTCCCGGCTGTTCATCAGCTTGAGCATTCACCCGATGAA
>NZ_JBHNMF010001176.1:0-808 GCF_048562965.1 Thiolapillus sp.
ATAGGCGCCCAGCTGTGGCTTGGGCTGCTGCCTTCGTTGGTAACGCTGCGGATCACTCTGGTTCAAATACTTGCGAACCGTATTGCGCGACAGGTTAAAACGACGGGCAATCTCACTGATGGTTTCACCGTTCACTTCATGACGGCGACGAATCTTGGCAATGGTTTCCATGCATAACAATCCCAGGTTACTCCGGTAAAAAACCGGAGGATGACAGACTTCAGGGGGTGGTCAAAATTCGACGCTGTTTCCCCCCAATTCCTGGTCAGTTTTGCACGCTGATTAACACACCTGGCCATTGACCCACTTGGCCGAGCCTTTCTTGAAGGGTATCCAACCCAGGGCGCGTCTTGAACCACTGGACGCCCGCCAGCGCAGCTTGGACGTTTTGAACTGCCGCCGCCGGGCGGCGTGTTCCGCCACAACCTGCTGGACGGTATGCGAGGGAAGGATAAAGCCCCGCGCCTTGCGAATCGGCAGAATATCCTTCTGAATGTCGAAAGCGGAACGCCACACGCCCTGGATATACCCTACCTCCGGTACAGGCACATGCCATGCTTCGTAGCTGGCCTCATTGGCCAGATTCCAGACCTGATTCACCTCAAAGGCCATACGTGACAACAGTGCTGCGTGCCTGTCTCTCACGCGCACCTGCAAGGTCTTGACAAGCGTGTCTTCGACCTCGTGCAAGTGTGTCTTCGGCCTCGTGAAAGATTTTGGGACATCCCAGTCCCCAAAATCGACTCGGCCTTTGACAACCTATTGGTGCCCCAGCCGTCCTGGTCACCAAGCACTACGCAACAACTTC
>NZ_JBHNMF010001177.1:0-808 GCF_048562965.1 Thiolapillus sp.
CGGCATTGCCACTTTGGGTTGTTGTCCAGATGCAAAGCGCTCAGGACGGGCGTGGTAAGCGCTATCCAGCGCGCTTTGCTTTTGTAAGGCAATGTCGCTTATAGCGATCAGTAAATGCCTGTTCAGGCGTATAGTCTGCCAATCCGCTGTGATGATCTTCCGTTCTAGATCGAGTTGCACTTACGAGTTGAATCCAAGGTGAAATATTCAGGCTAGAGTTGCTCCCGATCCTTGTGGAACGGGTGTCCGAGTAAGTGTGCGTCATTACTTTTCGATTCTAACGTTAGGCACTGATTCCATTATTGGCCTTCTATATTCCGGATCATCTTCCTCTAAACAACGAAAACGAAGATCCGCAGTATACGAGGATTTTGAATCGTTAAGCGGTAAAAACTTTTTTCCTATCGATTCACAATATGAAGTGGCTTTTTTATAAAGGGTTGTTTTTATTATTGTTGCCCCTGTTTCGCTGACAAAATCCTCGCCAGCCACCATATAAGTATCTTTGCCAGCTGGAACTACTTCAGTGACCACAGAACAAGCAGCTAATACCAATGTACAGGCAGCTGTCAACATGGTTCTGATATTCAATTGCAATCCCCTGTACGCTTAATATTATATTTTATACTGCGGAAGTATCCCACAAGTGTAACGGGTGGGCAAGCGTGCGTGAGCCGGTTTTATTTTTTTGGTTAAAGGCGTGTCTCACTAGCAGAATCACGTTATTTGTGAAACATTGAATAGTTGACAGCATACGGAACACTCATTGCCCTGTAAATCATACGTTCTCAACCTGTTCCACAAACGA
>NZ_JBHNMF010001178.1:0-808 GCF_048562965.1 Thiolapillus sp.
TTAAGGATTGGCACAAAAAACAACCGGAATTATTCAAAAAGAAAATCTATGATCTATCGGGACTTGACAAGCCGGATGAACCCGATGATGATTTCAGTGTGCTGTACAGCGCCTTTAGGCGAAATGACCGGCTTTCAGCCGTAACTCGAAGCCACCGGCTTTTAGCCGGTGGTCGTTCACCATTATTTGGCTGCAAATGGTCAAACCCGACAGACTCTTGGTAGGCAGGTTTTACCGGAATTCGGGATTTTCAGCGGCCAGCATGAAACATGCTGGCTGGAATGTTCCGATTGCCCAAGGATTCCACCGTTTTCTCAGCTGCCTTCCTGCTCTTCCAGGGCCTTCAGCGTCCGGCGCATGGCGTTTTGTAGGGCGTTCATCAGGGCTGAAGTGGGATACGCCGATCATCAAGATGCCGTTCAGGGATTCCAGAGGCCCCAGCAGCTTGTGTTTTTCGGACATGACCACGTCACCGTATCCCAGGGTCGCGAAATTCACGGCGGAATGATAGAAAGCCGCGTTGAAATTCCCGTACTCCCCAAGGAGCTGAAACATGCCTCCCCAGATGGCAATCTGTGCCAGGTTGCCAATCACCAGCAGCAGCATGACACCGCCGACGACCCTCAGGCTGGCTGCAAAGGAACTGTTGTTGATCAGGTATTCCTTGTTCCGGTAGTAGCGCAGGACCGTAAGCGCCAAAGAATCAACCCTTTTGCATCTTGTTGAGGGAGGTGTTCCAGGGTAGCAAGGCTTCGACGTCCTCAACCATCTTGGCGTTCCCAATATGCTGTAGCACATGGTTGAGATA
>NZ_JBHNMF010001179.1:0-808 GCF_048562965.1 Thiolapillus sp.
TTTGCCATCGAGGGAAATCAGTCGGATTTCGAACCCATACCGCAACGCGAACTGTTTCAGAGGAAATATCTGAAAATGGCAGTATTTGCATGATGAAGAGTAGAAAAAGAAGATACCGGCCTTTTTGGACAGGCTTTTGAGTATCTTTTTTTGCGCCCATTCGTTGGCGCGCAACGTAACCGATTTGAATGCTGTAGCGAACGGAAAGCGGTTGTTCTCATCGAGCAGCGGATCAGTGAGGGCCACCCGCTTGAACATGTTGGAAAACCGGTCGGCCTTGTCCATCATCACCCGCTGAGCGTACATGTAGATCTGGACATTCTCGCGGGTTGGATTGTCGATGGCCTTTTCCCGTAGTTTGGGCAGTTGCTCCTGGAGCCACTTTACAGAAAAAACCGGAGGCCCCGGCGGCTGTTTGGCTGGGGGCTTGGCCGGCGGCGGCGCTTCTGGTGGAACCGGTACCGGCGGCAGTGGTTCTTCAGGAATGATAGGGTCTTCATACCAGAACCACCCCTCTTCCTTGCCCTCGATGAAGTCATTCGTGGCCAAAACGACATCAGACAGGCTTACCAGCAACAACACCAGAAGTACCACCGCCCTGCTCTTGCCCGGCAGCCACCGTGGCTGGGCCGGATGACAGGGCATCAGTAGCCGTGTCTGATTGTCGAGAACATGGGCCTGCTGCATTGTTATCTCCAAAACCTGAAGGCTGTTACCCGCCGGTAGGTGGCCACTACCGCCTGATGGGGCCAGTAGGGGGTGACGGGGGCTATGTGGAAGCGCCCTCCAAAAAGCTCATGATAATTAG
>NZ_JBHNMF010001180.1:0-807 GCF_048562965.1 Thiolapillus sp.
ATCTTTATACCTTCTGAATGCCAAAAAAACAAATCACTGTCTGGAATGCACTAGCCACACACTTAGATCGTGGTTGCGCTGGCTTTTGTTGGCGCCACCACTGCTGAAATAGGCATACCAGGCGAAGTCCGAATCGTCGGCATACGGCGACGAAGACCAGAAGAAATACGGGATTGCTGTATTGGGGAAATAGTCCGTATCAATGGCAGGAAATGTTCGGTCGTTGTTCACCAGAGACAGCAATTCATCTACGCTGGACACCCGCCAGTCGTCGTAACCGCACAGTTGTTCCGCGTTGCTACCATCCACCAGGCTGTCCCAGTCGTTGTAGTAGGTTCCAAAGCCGCTACCTTGGGCGGTCTTGCCTCCCCAACGGTAGGTGTTGTCTTTGTCGTGGATGCCGCCATCATCGGTTTTTGCTTCCCAGATCAGGCCAGTGACATTGTCCATCACGCAGCTCCAGCTGGTGGCGCCAGGTGGCAGTTGGTTGCCGCTGGCGTCGAGCTTGGTGAAGCTGAACCCGGCATGGCCGTCGCTGTCGTCGTTGTGGGTGGCGTCACGGCCCTGGTGGCAGTCCTGGGGCGCGGTGATGTTGCTGGTGCAGGTGGCGTTGTTGCCTTCGACATAATCACCCCCCCTGGTGATGCCTGTGTCGTTGAGGCGGAAACTGGTGTCAATGACTTCGTCGACATCACCATCAGTATCTGGTGGAGCCGTAGCACCTACCTCAACCGCGCCGATGTCGCAATGGTCACCGTGTGGCCGTCTGTAACCCCTGGCATCCAGGGGCAGACAGGTATCATCGTC
>NZ_JBHNMF010001181.1:0-807 GCF_048562965.1 Thiolapillus sp.
TTCCAGCCAGTTGATTTCAGACCTGCCCTCTCCGCCTGCCGAAATCTGCCGCCTGATGAGCGCCTGAACGGCCTCGGCAGCGTCGGCCAGGTCAAATCCTGCCGCTTTCTGATAATCGGCGACTGTGATTTTGACGGTCCGCGCGCCACCGGCACCATCGACGCGCGACGAGGCGAGGCGCACCAGATGAGCCAGTTCCGGACGCATGGTATGGACAGCCCGCACCGCTGCGATTTTTCCAGCGGTGGACGGCGCTTTGTGGTTCATTTTTGGTCTCTCCGTTGTGTGAGTGTGACGAAATCTCGCCCAGTTTGTTGACTTCCTTCAGTATCTCGATGACATATTCTGGTCCGTGTTCCTCCAGATTTGACGCCATGCTCCACAGGGGCGTGCCTAGATCATTTTCACACTTTGAAGATAACGCGAACGCCTCGACAATTGCCTGGTGCGGCCATGATTGGGTATCTCCCAGCCACGGGCCCAGCTTGTAAAAACCCAGCGTTTTCATCGGTATAAATGCCCGCAGTTCTTCGCGCTCACCGACGGCCCCGTGCCATTCGTCGTCATCATCAAAAGTAACTACTCACCCCTCGCTGCCAACCATGGAGAGCGAAGCGAAGGCTGGTAGTCCCCAGTAGCCGCGAGGCCGCACTGCTTACCCGTCATGCGCATAGCGCCAGAAGGAAAGCAAAGTAGGCATCCAAACGCGGCGCCCAGTCATTGGGAGCCAAGTACGGAGCAGCAACGAGCTTGCGAAGTTGTTGCGTAGTGCTTGGTGACCAGGACGGCTGGGGCACCAATAGGTTG
>NZ_JBHNMF010001182.1:0-807 GCF_048562965.1 Thiolapillus sp.
GGCCTATTGCCGCATCTCCAGTTACCTGCAGACCATGGCAAATCAGGGATACAATCCGCTGGTCGCCATTCAAATGGCCTTTTCGGGACAGCTCTATGCTGATAGGGGTGAGTAGTTACAAGGGGTCGATCTGGGATGGGACAAGTGCTGTAATCAGAGGGGCTGCAGATGCTGAATTGCGAAATCTTGCTGTTAACAATCTTGTTTTTCTTGCCACTGCGTCCGGAGATCACTCATCAGCGATTTACAACGATGGGGCAGGTTTTCGCGTCAACAACGTGAGCATCTCAGTCAATGGCAATGACAGGAACTATGGCATCATCAATAATGGTGTGGATGCCACCTATAACGATCTGAATATAGCAGCTGCCAATATTTGGGCTCCTGACAAGCCTTCTGTACTCTGTTTTGGGTTTTGGGCGCGGGGAGCAGGCAATATTGAAATCAATCGCGCCCAGGTCGAATCAGAAGGCTGCTCCGACAGCACCGCAATACAAGACAATGGAGCGAACCTGCGGCTGGTCAGGATTCATGCCAAGGCAACCTGCCCCAATGGTCCCTGTAGTGCAAATGCGGTTTGGAATGTGTCCGGCGTGCTCACTATTGTGAATTCCAAGCTTGAAGGTTCCAGTCGTTCAATAACCATAGGCACGGACTCGGACAGGATCATCAATACCCATTTCAATGGCCCTGTATTCGACGCTTTTCCGGCTACTCAATGCTGGGGAACCTATGGCATGTCAAGTCCCGATAGATCATAGATTTTCTTTTTGAATAATTCCGGTTGTTTTTTGTGCCAATCCTTAA
>NZ_JBHNMF010001183.1:0-806 GCF_048562965.1 Thiolapillus sp.
AACCCATCCCCTATCTCGTTAAAATACTTCGAGGAAAAAGGAAAGCCAGTCTGAAATGTTAGCACTGCTCCTAATTTCTTCACCTCCCACGCCCCCGCCTCCCGAAACTCGGGAAAGCGCAAGCTGGGCACCAGAGGCTTTTTCTTGTCGCTTTTACTGCGCATACACTTCCAGTCCTGAAATTTCCTGACCTTCGGCCTGCTTGCGCAGCAGGGGTGTGAGGTCGCCCATCAGTTCCAGCTCTTTTTGGGCCCGCACCTTCCAGCCCAGCCCCAGGGGGCGGAGCAGTTCGGTCAGCGCATCAGGGTCGAAGATTCTACGGCTCAGGATACTGTCGATGAAGCCTTGCAGGGCATCAGGACTGAGACCGTGCTTTTCGGCGATGGCTGCCAGTTCCCGGGCGTTCTTCTCCGCCTTGAAGCACTCGTAACCCTCGCGGATGGCCTGCTCGTCCAGCCCCTTGCCTTCCGTGAGGGTGTTGATGTATTCGACCATGTCCTCGCGCTCGTCGAGGAACTTTGCATTGCCGGCCAGCAGGCCGATGAGCTGCTCACGGCTTATCTTCTGCTTCCTGGGCGGCTGGCCGGTGAAACGGACGATGAGCTTCATGATGTAGTCGTAGTCGATGAGCGCAGAGTCGAACAGCACGAACTCGAAATCGAGCTGCCGGATGGGATCGTTGGGGTCTGGCGTCTTCTCCTGCTTCGACTTGAGGTCTTTGGCGACATCGAGATAGACGCCCCTGAAGGCGCGCAGGTCATCTTCCGGCAGCAGTTTATCAATGGTCTCGCGCAGTTCAGGATCGA
>NZ_JBHNMF010001184.1:0-803 GCF_048562965.1 Thiolapillus sp.
GGTGATCTCACTGTCCAGGCGGATGACCTTGTCATAAAGCCACGGGGCAAACGTGATGCGATCGCCGGATGCAGCGGCAGCAACAGCGGCCCGTAGTGTTCCGGTGCCATGATCTGCCATACTGGTCACGCGATGAACAGTGATGGCGGCGGCAGGGTTTGAAAATGCCAATATGCCTGATATGATAATTCTCGATTTCATTTGATTTTCCTCTTGTGATTTCAGAGCCGGGCCCGCAACCCCGGCTTTTCTTGTATTATTCGATATACTCGTTGGGCGCACCGACAATCGTCGTCTCAAAGCTCGCCAGTTTTGCCGAGGGTTTGAGCATCACCCCCATGGCAACGGCGATATCTGCGGGGCCGTATCCGTGCCCCCCCCGGATATCTGCTTTGATCGGGCGTAACTACTCACCCCTATCAGCGTAGAGCTGTCCCGAAAAGGCCATTTGAATGGCGACCAGCGGATTGTATCCCTGATTTGCCATGGTCTGCAGGTAACTGGAAATGCGGCAATAGGCCTCGGCGTGCTTTCTTGTCCGGAAGCACCCCGACACCTTCTGTTTGACCTTGCTCATTCTCAGGTCACGTTCGGCCCGGTTGTTGGTAAACGGCACGTGGGAGAGTCTGGCGAAGAGCAGTACTGCCGTCTCATGCTTCTTCAGTCGTTCCCACAGGTTGTGCGCATCGGATTTGGCGACCCGGCCCCGTTTGCCGTTTTGTCTGAGCGGGATAGGCGGGAGCTGCTTTGCACCGCGGGTGAGGATATTGCGGTAGCGTTTCTGCAGATTTTTGTACTCATTC
>NZ_JBHNMF010001185.1:0-803 GCF_048562965.1 Thiolapillus sp.
CCGTAAGCTTCCCCACTAGGTGGACACCTCATTAGTAGAGACTTCTGGCATTATGACCCCAGGAGGTACTGATGAGAAAGTCACGATTTACAGAGACACAGATAGTTTCGATCCTGAAGGAGGCCGAGAGCGGCCTGGCGGTCAACGAGGTATGCCGCAAGCACGGCATCAGTTCAGCGACCTACTACAAGTGGAAATCCAAGTATGGGGGACTGGGTGCCTCTGAGCTGAAACGGATCAAGGAATTGGAGGCAGAGAACGCCAAACTGAAGCGGATGTTTGCCGACATGGCGCTGGAAAACACGGCGCTGAAGGACCTGATCGAAAAAAAGCTTTGAGGCCGGTCGACAAACGCGAGGCCATTGGGTATCTGGTCGATACGCATGGTCTCTCCGTGCAGCGGGCATGCCGGAGTGTCGGATTGTCTCGATCGGCCTGGTACAAGCCGTTGGTTGACTGGTTGGAGCGGGATCAGGAACTGGCCGAGGCGTTGAGCGAACTCGCCAACAGCAAGCCGGGACTGGGCTTTTGGAAGCTGTACCGACGCCTGCGGCGACAAGGATATTGTTGGAACCATAAGCGTGTCTGGCGCGTGTATTGCCTGCTGAAGCTGAATCGTCGTCGGCGAACGAAAAAGCGGATACCTGCCAGAGAGCCTATGCCGCTGAGGGTTCCGGAACGCCCCAACCAGGTGTGGTCAGCCGATTTCATGAGCGATGCGCTGTATCACGGCCTGAGGTTCCGAGCCTTCAATGTTCTGGACGACTTTAACCGGGAGGCCCTTGCCATTAAAATTGATACCT
>NZ_JBHNMF010001186.1:0-802 GCF_048562965.1 Thiolapillus sp.
CCACCAGGACAGGTGGCAGTTTGATCTCCTTTGCTTCTCAAGAGCGCTCCTTTGGGGCACAGTTTGTTTTGTGTGAATGCTGACACAATGTAGTTCTTGCCGGTTTGCTTTTCCATGGCTACTGTTGTTGACTGTGTTGCAGTTGGCAGTCCAGTTCTTCTGGAGTTCCTTATTCCAGAGGTGTTATACCGGGTGTCCACAGAAATGTGAATGTTTTTCTCCAGTCCACTTGCCTGCAGCAGTTTTTGATTCATGTCGTCAGAGCTCAGCTGGGCAATTTTGTCACAGACTGTCTGGCTCATTTGGTGCATTCCACTTTCAGAGGGTGGAGACAAGTCAAGGGCAGCAAGCAGAAACCGCAGCTTTTTGAATCCTATGGATGTGGAGGTGACAGCGGCATTCAACTCTAGGTTTTGAACAGCAGCACTTCGTCCTCGTCCTGGTTTGCGTATCTCCTCATAGAGTTTAAAGAGCGGCGTAACAAAGCTGCAATTCACACACCGCAATGACTGTGCCACAACAACTCCTCTCTTTTCTTCTTTGGCAGGCTGAAACTTGGGCCGGGAGCAGTTGTCTAGCTTTAAATGTTCTTCTATAGCAAAGTTCCACATGTCACAGTTTTTGTCCACATGAACCAGACGCATTTTGCCTAATCCTGATTTCTGGCTCTGGTCTGCAGGTTTTCTGTCACGCAAGTTGTAAGGAAAGTCAGCCAGTGAGTCAACACTATCTCCATCACCACCACGACCACGACCACCACCACCAGCAGCAGCAGCAGCAGCAACAGCAGCAGCAGCATGTC
>NZ_JBHNMF010001187.1:0-800 GCF_048562965.1 Thiolapillus sp.
AAGCTGATGAATCAACACTTGGATACGAGTAAACAGCCGCATGAACTCCACCTAGAAGTTAAAGCGGAGCGTGGTACGAAATACGCTTGTCCCGAATGTGGTCAGTTATGTAAGGCGCATGATTTTCAGGAGAAAACCTGGCGCCATCTAAATTTCTTTCAGCATCACTGCTATATTCATGCCTCAGTCCCTCGTGTGAAATGTCCCGAACATGGTGTCAAGCTGATTGATGTACCGTGGGCGCGCAAAGGCAGTGCTTTTACCTTGCTGTTCGAGCAAGCGGCTTTGACCCTGGTTCGAGAGATGCCGGTCAACGCAGCCGCTCGGATTATTGAAATCACTGATAAGCGTTTATGGCGTATAGTCGAGCATTATGTTGGCCAAGCCATTGAGCAGTTTGATTTGTCCGATGTCAAAGCGGTTGGTCTGGACGAGACGGCGAGCAAACGGGGCCATAACTATGTCACCGTATTTATCGATATGGAGCGGCGAAAAGAGCCTGTGCTATTTGTCGCTTCCGGTAAGGGCAAACAAACTGTGGCACAGTTTTCCGATTTTCTGGCAGCGCATAAAGGCGACCCATCGGTGATTCAGGAAGCGGTATGTGATATGTCACCCGCCTTTCTTACGGGGATAAAAGAAAGCTTGCCCCAGGCAGAGGTTACAGTGGACTGGTTCCATATTGTGCAGACCTTTACTCGTGCATTGGATGAGGTAAGAAAACGGGAAGGCCGTGTCAAACCCTTGCCAAAACACCTGCGCTGGAGCGTACTCAAGCGGGGAGATGCAGATCATTTGAC
>NZ_JBHNMF010001188.1:0-800 GCF_048562965.1 Thiolapillus sp.
GGAAATCGGAACTGGGGTTGTCATAGGTTTCGTTGTTGCGGACGATCATCCAGTCGCCGCCGTTGGACAGGTAGATGCCATGTCCGTCACCACTGCCGGCACCGTGTGCAATATTGTTTTCTACAACGATCCAGTCTGATCCGCCCGAGAGTATGGGGTCCTTGTACTGACCGGAAATATGATTATTGAGGATGGCGACACCTTTCTGGTGGTAGTGGGTCTCGTAGCCCCCCACGGCGCGTACACCATAACTGCCACCTTTCAGGGTGAAGCCATCGACGGCAACATAGTCGGCATATTCCAGATTGAAACAGGTGGCGCGGCCGGAACTGCAGCAACTTATTTCCACGCCGGGATCAGCCTTCAGCACGATGGGAGCGTCGTAAGTACCGGAATTGTCTTCACCCAATTGCCAGCAGCCCTGATACTGACCGGGGCGAAAGCGAATTTCCTCACCGGCTGCAATCCGGGCAAAGGCATCGTCGACTGACATGGGATTGCCGGCACTGCCGTCGCCACTACCGTTTGAACTGACATAATAGGTTTTTGCAGGGCTGTACTGGGGATCCGTGTAGTAGCGGTTGAAGCGCTCAGGCGAATCAAAAAATGTACCACCCCTGCCGGGTATTTCGATTGCCATGGCGGATGTGCCTGACAAGCGTGTCTTCGGCCTCGTGAAAGATTTTGGGACATCCCAGTCCCCAAAATCGACTCGGCCTTTGACAACCTATTGGTGCCCCAGCCGTCCTGGTCACCAAGCACTACGCAACAACTTCGCAAGCTCGTTGCTGCTCCGTACT
>NZ_JBHNMF010001189.1:0-799 GCF_048562965.1 Thiolapillus sp.
GGTGTTGTCGCAACAGATAGCATTGTGCTTGTTCCCCTTGCTGTTGGCGCCTGGGTGGGTGATGGCGGTATCGTCCTTGGGGGTTTGCGATGACGGTTTGCTGGAGTTGGTGCTGTTTTTTTGGGGTGCGTTTTTCCATGAACACGACCCTCAGCACCTCGAACAACATGAGCATGGCCTGGAACAGAGCGTGGCTGTCTGCCGTCATCTTGCCCGAGGCGCACAGGCGCTCGAATTCACCTTTCAGCGCGTCGAACTCCTCGCGCGGCGATTGTTTGTTGACGGTGGCCATGATCGATGCCTCACCCGGATCCGGCCGCGTCCCCGGCCTCGACCGCCATCATGGCCGCCAGCACCGCGAGGCGTTCCGCCCGCGGCAGTGCCCGGCAGTTCTTCCCCCAGTTCGCGGCACGGCGCCTGATGCGCTGGCGGTCGGTGAAATTCCTGCCCGCGCAGCTGGCCCAGTGCACCCGGTCGGGGGTGAAATTGAACCCGGGTTTTTCCGTGCGCACACCAGCGTGGCTCATGACCTGCAGTTCCAGCGTGCGCCAGCCCGCGAGCCGTTCGTCGTACAGGGCCGAGGGGTCGCCGGACAGGATGATATTGCAGGGCAGGGTCTTGAGCAATTCCAGCAGCTCGATGTGGTCCTGTTCCTCATAGTCGAAACGGTATCTGCGTCCCGATGTACGTGTGTGATGGAGATAGGGCGGATCGCTGTAGATCAGTTCGCGACCCCCGTAGTCATACGCCGCCAGGAACCGGTGAGCACAGTCGTTGACCTTCTTTACCGGATAGTCAC
>NZ_JBHNMF010001190.1:0-798 GCF_048562965.1 Thiolapillus sp.
AACTACCATGTCCCGCAGAAAAACATCGGGCACATCACGCCCATTCAGGCGCTTAAGGATTGGCACAAAAAACAACCGGAATTATTCAAAAAGAAAATCTATGATCTATCGGGACTTGGCACTTAATTCTTCATGGACATTCTTGAAGAACAGTTTTACATGTTGCCGGTAAACTGAACTCTTATTAACCAACATGACTGCAGCACACGCCTGATTTGTTCCTGCCTCCAACCTTTAGCTCTGCTATTTGCCCCTCGTCTTACCTTGTCCGTACATGGGATCAATCAGTGTTCCAGGGGGATCAATCGAAACATTTGTTTCTTCAACCGCTGCCAGCCATGGAGAGCGAAGCGAAGGCTGGTAGACCCCAGTAGCCGCGAGGCCGCACTGCTTACCCGTCGTGCGCATAGCGCCAGAGGGAAAGCAAAGTAGGCATCCAAACGCGGCGTCCAGTCATTGGGAGACAAGTACGGAGCAGCAACGAGCTTGCGAAGTTGTTGCGTAGTGCTTGGTGACCAGGACGGCTGGGGCACCAATAGGTTGTCAAAGGCCGAGTCGATTTTGGGGACTGGGATGTCCCAAAATCTATCACGAGGCCGAAGACACACTTGCGCTTTCTTTGATATTCGCTCTTTTGTTTCATATATATACTCATTTGCCGTTTCACTACTTGTAACCCAATTGAATTCGGGGGGATTATAATAGAGGCCGCTATCACAAGAAGGTGTTGCACCAGTACCAAGGACACTAATCACCCCCAACCTTGTCCATTCCCAGCCATTCGGTAGTTCAAGCGGC
>NZ_JBHNMF010001191.1:0-797 GCF_048562965.1 Thiolapillus sp.
ACTGTCTGGTTCCTGGGCACGTTGCACGGAAGGATTGAGCCACCCCCATACGGGCGTGATACGCCCCATCACCTTCGATCACACCGTCAGCAAGGGACGCGACGACGTGGTGCTCATCCATTTGAATCACCGTCTGGTTCAGATGTGCCTACGCCTGATGCGTGCCGAGGTCTGGGCGCAGGACGACGTCAAGAGACTCCACCGAATCGACGTGCGCACGCTGCCAGACGACGAATTGGATGGTCTGGCCGTGGTGGTGATCTCACGTTTGTTGATCACGGGGGGCAACCATCATCGATTGCACGAAGAGCTCACGGCATCTGGCGGCTATCTGAAGGAGAGAGGGTTCAAGCGCGAACCCAGGGTAGGCGTGATAAACGATTGGCTGAACAGCGCCGTGGAGACCGATCTCGGGGAGGAACGATTCCAGGAGATCGGCCGGATCTTCGAAGACAACGAAGAGTCCGTTTGTCGGGCGGTCGACAGCCGTTCCAAGGAACGCTTGAGGAATCTGCTGAACACCCTCGAATCGCGCAAGGAACGCGAGATCTCGGATATCACCACGGTATTGGACGACCTGGCTCGAGCCATCGAGAGCGAACTCGATAAGGAACAGGAACCCAGGCAGTTGGAGATGTTCAGCCAGGACGAACGCCTGCAGGTGGCTCGGGACGACGAGGCGTTGAAGATGCGACTGGCACGGATTCCCGGGGAGAAGGAGCGGGAGATTCAGGCCATCGAACACCGTTACCTGGACTTCACCGATCGCACCTTTCCCGTGGCCGTGATCTTTCTGC
>NZ_JBHNMF010001192.1:0-797 GCF_048562965.1 Thiolapillus sp.
GATATTGATCATCCTCGGGATGCTCAGAATGGCTGGCCTGCGTTACCTGCGGCAACAGAGCCTTGCCGTCCAGATCAGAGCGAAGGAGACTGTTCGGCACAGAAGGTTGCATCTATGCCACCTCCTGCGGGAAAAGCTGCTGCATCAGGCCTTTCTTGAGGTTCTTGAGGGCGTCGAGCTTGTGCGACTCCAGCCCGATCACCTCATCAAGGGAGGAGAGGCAGTGGGCGATTTTTTGTTGTTCCTTCGGATTCGGCACAGAAAGCGGCATTGCTAAAAAATCGCTATTGGAGATTGCCATTCTGTCGTGCCGCGCTCCAGTACTACCAACTTTGCGCATGTAGGAATGCCAAGCAGATGAATTAAAATAATGCGCAAAAAAATCAGTGTCAGATTGTCTGAAGCTAAAAACAGTATACAGAGGCGACATTACGCCTTTTCCAACATCATTCCTTGAAATAGGTCCGACTGGGGCAAAAGAAGAGATTCTAGGGTTGTAAACGAAATCCCCCTGATCAACAACAAAATAATTCTCTAAATTACCCTGAATCGCTATATCTTTGTCAAAATACTCACGTTGATCCAATACGCCATGCTCTGCTGAGTTGGTTAGCACGCGCTTAATCTTTCCCTTTTGATTTCTCTCAGTTCCCCTGCCTGCCAACTTTATTAACTCCTTCACCTCCCACGCCCCCGCCTCCCGAAACTCAGGAAAGCGCAGGCGGGGTGTGGTTTCGCCCTCGGCGGGGAAGAGCTGCTGCATCAGGCCCTTCTTGTGCTGTTTCAGGGCCTGGACC
>NZ_JBHNMF010001193.1:0-796 GCF_048562965.1 Thiolapillus sp.
CTCTCGCCCAGCCACGACATCCGGGATGGTTATCTTTCCAATGATTTTACCGTGCTGGTCTGGAAGGAAGCATCCGCATCATGAATCAGACGCTGCTTCCGATGCTTTCCGCACTCGGCAAAGGTGGTAAACCTGGTATTGCCATTTGAGCGGCCAGACTGCCAGCGCCATGGCCTGCAGCGCACGCACCGGCACAGCCGTCCATCCGCCAGAAGAAATCCAGGACCAGGACAACACATGCAAGTCACGCCATCGCTCTGTAACGTCCAGCCCGGCTTCTTCGAACAGACTTTTCCATTCAGAAAAGTGGCCTGACTTCCTCTTTGGCATCGGTTTGGTAGGTACCCCCAAACAATCCCAGCCGGCGTGTCAAAAAATCCGCATTCGGCACCAGTAACAGGAATATTGCATCGGTTTTCGCTACCCTGACCATTTCCTTCAGCGCTTTCACCGGATCGATGAAGTGCTCGAGAGACCCGAGGCAGGTCACAACATCAAATCTGGCATCCTCAAACGGCAGGACTTCCGCCGGCATGGAAAAGTACTCTCCCTCACCCAGAGATGTTTTACAGGCCGAAATGGCTCTTTCAGACAAATCCACGCCATTTGTAAAAGCCCCCAGTTCCTTGCAGGCCAGCAACCATTCCCCGGTACCGCATGCCACATCCAGCACCTGCTGATTCTTTCTGACACCAATCCTGCGGGCCAACCGTCGCAGATGGCGAGATGCCGTTCGCTTTGGCTCCACTGATTTATAGTAGACCGAATCATAAAAATCACCGTATTCTTTACAAAC
>NZ_JBHNMF010001194.1:0-796 GCF_048562965.1 Thiolapillus sp.
GAAACAGGTACTGCAGAGGATCTGGATATACAGGCTATCGTACCCAGAAAGGCGGTCATCGAACTGAATAGGCTGCTGAACAACACGGATGATGTCCCCGAAGTGGAGCTGCAATTCAGCAGCAGCCATATGCAGGTTGAGTTTCCCAATGGCAGTTTTACCACCAAGCTGGTCGACGGGCGCTATCCGGATTATGCGAAGGTCATACCAACGGCAAATACACAGCAACTTCTTGCCGACCGAGATCTGATGAAAGGAGCACTTACCCGGACGGCTATCCTGTCCAACGAAAAATTCCGGGGTGTTCGTTTCAAGGTAGAGCCCGGTGTCTTGCACTTGATGGCTCACAACCCTGAACATGAAGAAGCAGAAGAAGATCTGGAAGTGGAATACCAGGGAGAAGAACTGACCATCGGTTTCAATGTCAGTTATCTGCTGGACGTCTTGTCTGTGCTGGATGGAGACACAGTGAATATGGGGCTCATCGATGCTACCGCCAGTTGTGTAATCACCTCGAACAACGAAGATGATGGCGCACGCTATGTTGTCATGCCCATGCGTATTTAGCCCGCATCGCTCACCGATCCCCTGGTTCCGGCGTTTTTGGGCGCCGGGACGTGGCCAAGATAGACCGATAGCCCATTTCTCGTGCCAAGGTACTCGCCGAGAGAAGTAATTCTCGTGTTTTTCGCGCTCCCGGGGCTCTGGAGGATGTTTTTTCGACGGAACAGACGCGCCGGCCCCTCAGCACCGGAGTCTGATCGGTTGTGTCAACGTTGCCGGATGTAATAGGGTT
>NZ_JBHNMF010001195.1:0-795 GCF_048562965.1 Thiolapillus sp.
GGTTGGCACGGTTGGACACCAGTGTGCTGTCACTGAGCTCCAGGGTCGACCTGAAGCTGTCGATTGCCCCGCCGAAGTCATGGACATTATTTTTGAACGTACTCTGTCGAATGTACACCTTGCCGCCCCCTCCGTTGTAGATGGCACCCCCATTATTGTCACTGAAGGTGCTCCCCCTGATGTTCAGCGTCCCTCCGTTGTTCAAGATGGCACCGCCGCCATGACTCGCGTAGTGGTTAC
Source organism: Thiolapillus sp. (assembly GCF_048562965.1). Taxonomy (NCBI): domain Bacteria; kingdom Pseudomonadati; phylum Pseudomonadota; class Gammaproteobacteria; order Chromatiales; family Sedimenticolaceae; genus Thiolapillus; species Thiolapillus sp. Next base: position 241 of record NZ_JBHNMF010001195.1, read on the forward strand.
TCATCCGGCAATATTCCATTGTCAGGGTGCCGTAGTTGTAGATGCCACCCCCAGTCGATGTCTCCCCCATTCGAGAAATAGTTCCGGTTGCGGAAGACTTGTAGCCGCGTATCAGGTGCAGAAATTTCAGCGTTACCTTGGACCCGCTCTCAATCTCAAACAGACGCGTGTGGCCACCGCCGCTGATCGTGATGCCCTTGTATTTATCCCAGATCACATCCCCCTGGATGGTAATGTTTTTGTTGACGCTGATCGGACTCGACAACACGAGGGGGGCAATGCCGTCATTTTTGAGTGACCGCGCAAAAACAATGGTGTCGCCGTCATGGGCCTTCGCCAGGATTGCGCGCAACGATCCACTGCCGCTGTCACTGAGGTTGGTAACAGTCAATGTGACTGCCTGGAGTGATTGCGCCATGCAGCCCAGCAAGGTGAGCATGATGATGCGTTTACATAGGATTTTCGACATTTTCGTTCTCCGCGAATTCAACTCAACAAGTGCAACGGCTGGATTGTTCCCGAAGAATACCTGATTTGGGTGTTTTCTGGCCCAGG
>NZ_JBHNMF010001196.1:0-795 GCF_048562965.1 Thiolapillus sp.
GAGGCAGGCTTGTACTCATCTTAGGGGTGAGTAGTTACCCTGCCGCGCTAGGAACAACGGGGCGACGGCGTATGCTGAAGAACTGCTGGTATATCGCCTGCCCCAGCCGCAAACTGAAAAATCGGCCTGTCGCGCGAACTCTGTTCGGGCGCAGGTTGGTTTTTTTTCGCAGTGAATCCGGTCAGGTCTCCGCACTCGATGACTGCTGTCCGCATCGCAATGCCCCGCTTTCCGCCGGTGAAGTGGCCGACGGGCAACTGGCCTGCCCTTACCATGGATGGCGTTTCGATCGCCAGGGGAGGCTGGTGGAGATCCCTTACAGGGCAGGCACCCCCCCTGACTGTTCCATCCATCAGTATGACTGCGTCGAGCAGGACGGTTACGTCTGGGTTTGCCCGGGTGACAAGGTGCCGGAAGAAGCGCCTCTGGTATTTCCTCACCTGGGATTGCACGGCTGGACCAGCTTTCGCATGGAAACCCTGTTTGCTGCAAATGTGGAAGCCTGTCTGGAAAACTTTCTGGACTGCCCCCATGCCACCCATGTGCACAGATACTGGTTTCGCACTCCGACGGCCAAGCCGGTGATGGCCCAGGTAACCATGCTCGAAGATGGTGCGGTGGCGGAGTATTTTCAGGAACCCCGGGAAAAGAGCCTCGTATGGTCGCTGCTGTCGCCTAGCCCGCATCGCTCACCGATCCCCTGGTTCCGGCGTTTTTGGGCGCCGGGACGTGACCAAGATAGCCCGATAGCCCATTTCTCGTGCCAAGGTACTCGCCAAGAGAAGAGATTCTCGT
>NZ_JBHNMF010001197.1:0-795 GCF_048562965.1 Thiolapillus sp.
AAGCAGCTTTGGATGAGAATTTTGCCAGGGTTTGCCCCAAACCCGGCAATCCCCCCGGAAATTCTCTGGTCACTGTGCTGCTGCGCATGGTGGCTTGAATAATTTCTGGGAAACTTCAGCTTGGGATCTTCCTTGCGGATTTTCCCCAGGCGCTCTTCCATGATATCGAAGGCCCTGTCCCAGGAGATCTCTTCGAGCTTCGATTCACCACGCTCGGCATCAGCGCGGCGCAACAGCGGCTTGGTCAAGCGTGCCGGAGAATACTGCTTCATGATGCCTGACGCACCTTTGGCGCAGATAACACCTTTGTTCAGGGGGTGTTCAGGATTGCCTTCTATATGGCGGACTTCGCCATCACGCAGGGTCACACGAATGCCGCAGCGGCAGGCACACATGTAACAGGTGGTGTTTTTGACTTCCACCCTCCCCATGTCCTGGTCATTGTATTCCGTAGGATCCAGCATGTCTCAAGCCCGAAATTGAATCTGCGCGATAATCAGTAAAGTATAATATTAGCTGCATCTAATGTATATACAAAGCCGCCTGCAATCTCTACCCGGCACCCCGAAAAAGGCCATCCTGTCACATTCCCACCCAGCAGCATTCCAGTTTATTCGCTGAGAACCGGACTCATCAGATATTCCTATTTGGACATCCAATATCTCTATGGTTTTTTCCTGAATCCGTGATTCCAGAACGTCAAAACCCGCATTTTACCGACATGACTCGGCAGGAGCCTCTGTAATCGGCATGACATCGAAATATTTGTCTGGATGGATCAGCAAATTGATGCTT
>NZ_JBHNMF010001198.1:0-794 GCF_048562965.1 Thiolapillus sp.
AGTTGTTGCGTAGTGCTTGGTGACCAGGACGGCTGGGGCACAAATAGGTTGTCAAAGGCCGAGTCGATTTTGGGGACTGGGATGTCCCAAAATCTATCACGAGGCCGAAGACACGCTTGCGAAATTGCGATCATTGTCTCACTGGAAATGCGGAAGTGAACGGATAAAGTGCTTTTTCTTGTCAGGAACAGGTGATCGGGCCGCCATCAGCCATTTTCTTTCTGGTACGGACTCGCCCATTGTTGGATATGATGATCGCCCGGTTAAGATCAGGGTGTGTTGCATAGCAGAAACGGATGGTGGTGTTGGAAAACCAGGCGCGCCCGAGAGGGAGGAATGTGATCCGGTTTCGGTGGGCTGATGACGAGAAGATTTTTACCTGTCTATTGGCTTTTTCCTGGTAACTGATGATTTCCTCTTCCGGATCGTGCTGCCTGTTTTTATTGGCGTCGTCGAAAATAAGATAGCCACCTTGCCATGCCCGGTAGTCATTGCTGCAATCGGTGGTGTTGGCGGTAGGGCAGAGTGTGATGCGTCGTTCACGTGCTACCGCGCTGGAGCGAGCCATATGTAGCTGTGCGAGGAATAAATTTACACTGCTGGCCATGGTATTTTTTGCCTTGAGGCTACTGAAGGTGGGGGCTGCCAGAGAAGTGAGAATACCTACGATAGCCAAGGTAATTAAGAGTTCTATCAGGGTGAAGCCTTTTGTTTGTACAGGGGTAAAATCCATGTCGTCCTCCAAAACCAGATCCGTTGGTTGGGACCATCGTATCCGCATGGACAATCAACTG
>NZ_JBHNMF010001199.1:0-791 GCF_048562965.1 Thiolapillus sp.
AATAGGTTGTCAAAGGCCGAGTCGATTTTGGGGACTGGGATGTCCCAAAATCTATCACGAGGTCGAAGACACGCTTGTGCATGTTTCCCTGGTTCATGGGCATCTGCCCCTGCTTCATGGGCATGCTGGCGGTGTCTGCCAAAGCAGGCACGGAAAGGGCGGCAAGGAGTGCGGTTGTGGCAATCATGTTGCTCAGTTTCATTGGATAGTCTCCGGTGCTGCCTTGCAGCAAAGGGTGTTGTGGTACCGCTGCCGGAGCATGGCTCCGCAACGGCGTGATGATATTACTTGATGCCGTAGCCTTCGGGATCCTGCTCATGCAGTGCTTCCTTGCCGTTTGGCATTTCGGGTTTTGCATTGGGGTTCGCGGCAATATCTTCCGGGTTGGCCATGTGGCTGCCGTACAGGTCGCCTTTGCCTTTCATGACTTCGCCGGTGGGTGCGCCCTTGCTGTGATCAGTCAGGTTGGAACCATACATGTCTTCGTTGCCGCCAAAGTGCTCATCGTGAGCCCATGCTGCAGTGGTGGTTCCGAGAATGGCGATTGCGGCGATAGTGATGATTTTTTTCATGGTGTTTCTCCTGTTTAATACGCTGGTTTGTTTGTAAGGCCGGTCTTTGTGAACGACTGCCCTGTACACTGCAGATTGCGTGCCAATACAGAAAAAAATTGGCTCCTCAGCAGAATTTGTGGGTAGCAGAGGTGGGTTTGAGGCAAATGATCAGGTCTGTCCTGTCGGGGTAGAGCACCCCACCCGGCCTCTGAGAAGATGGAGTTGTGAAACCATCAT
>NZ_JBHNMF010001200.1:0-790 GCF_048562965.1 Thiolapillus sp.
AAACTGACCTCCAGAAAATCCTTCGGTTTTCGGACGTATCGGGGCGCGGAAATCGCTTTGTATCATGCACTTGGGGCTTTACCCCAGCCTGAGTTTACCCACAGATTCTGCTGAAGAGCCGAACTTTTTGAGCAGGCCGACAATTCCACCACTCGCCGCTACGGCGGCAGCGGCCTCGGTATGGCCATTTCAAGGCAACTGGTAAAACTGATGGGGGGAGCGCTCAATGTAGACAGCCTGGAAGGAAAAGGATCGACCTTCTGGTTCGAAATCGATCTGGGCATCACTGACACCGCCGGGACAGTCGGCCAGGTACACAGCTTTGAAGGCATTCACGCCCTGGTGATTTCCTCCAACCCTGTCTTTGCGAGACGCTACAGACAAATACTGGAACGCTGGGGCTGCGAGGTCGAGACCGCTGCGACTTCCGCAGAAGCTTTCTTCCAACTCAAGGCAGGCAACAGCAGCTTTCAGAATTATCAGTTGGTGGTCGTCGATGAAAAAGGCCTGGAACTGTCACCCGAACAGTTTGGCCACGCCCGTATGAGTGATCCCGCAATAGTCGCGGTACCGTCCATCCTGATCGCCGGCGGCGAGAAAGACATCTCGGGCAGGCAACAGTATTTCGATGCGGTACTGCCGGGCAATGCGGACGGTGGCGCATTTTTCGTAAGCGCCAAAGAATCAACCCTTTTGCATCTTGTTGAGGGAGGTGTTCCAGGGTAGCAAGGCTTCGACGTCCTCAACCATCTTGGCGTTCCCAATATGCTGTAGCACATGGTTGAGATAG
>NZ_JBHNMF010001201.1:0-790 GCF_048562965.1 Thiolapillus sp.
GTGCCCCAGCCGTCCTGGTCACCAAGCACTACGCAACAACTTCGCAAGCTCGTTGCTGCTCCGTACTTGGCTCCCATATGACTGGACGCCGCGTTCGGAAGCCTACTTTGTTTTCCCTCTGGCGCAAGGCACGCCGGGAAAACAGTGCGGCCTCGCGGCTACTGGGGTCTACCAGCCTTCGCTTCGCTCTCCATGGCTGGCAGCGGTTTATGATCTATTGGGACTTGACAGTCTTGATGTAGCAATAGGTCTTGCCGGTACCGGTTTCCATCTCGATATCCAGATTGATCTTGCAGACAGGCGTAGTCACCAACTGATCTGATACGGGCAGATTCTGCCGCCGTTGCACCGTTTGAATGTTTTCCAAAAGCTCATGATCTGAAAGCGCCAGTTCGGCATTCTTGAAGCCTTCCATTTCATCCACGGCCTGGTGGCGGGCCTGTACTGAGGCTGCAGCCTTACCTGGGTCAATGCGATAACTCAACCCCTGGCCAAGGGGTTGCCCGGCAAAACAGTCCACCACCGACGCTACGGCATTTGTCTGATAGGCCTGGCGCTTAAATATCAGTTTCATCGATACTCTCGGATATGGCGTGGTAAATTTTTAGTTTGAGTGATTCGTTCTCCATGTCTTCCATGAAGAATGCACAGATAATTTCATGTAGCAAATCTGTAACTACTCACCCCTAAGATGAGTACAAGCCTGCCTCGATGGATCTACAATCGCTTTTTCATGTCTGTAGAGGCTTGACATCATAGTACGCCGAGTCTATGCTATTGACCCAACACA
>NZ_JBHNMF010001202.1:0-789 GCF_048562965.1 Thiolapillus sp.
GATGTGTTGGGTCAATAGCATAGACTCGGCGTACTATGATGTCAAGCCTCTACAGACATGAAAAAGCGATTGTAGATCCATGGAGGCAGGCTTGTACTCATCTTAAGGGTGAGTAGTTACCTCCTTTGTTTGTTGCCCGGCAGGGATACGAACTCCCTTTGTCGCCTTTCCTCACCGCCATTGCCACCGGTCTGCTGTGCATATTCATCCTGGGTGTGTTCCTGGGAAGGATCAGCAACACACTATGGTTGTGGTCGGGCTTGAAAGCACTGTTCATTGCAGTTGTAACAGTGGCAGTGATTCTGCTTTTGTAGCAGATCAGGATCTGAATATTCTCTGCCATGCGCGCTGAACTGCCTTGCGCATTTCCTCGAGAATCAGAACACAAGCGTGTCTTCGGCCTCGTGATAGATTTTGGGACATCCCAGTCCCCAAAATCGACTCGGCCTTTGACAACCTATTGGTGCCCCAGCCGTCCTGGTCACCAAGCACTACGCAACAACTTCGCAAGCTCGTTGCTGCTCCGTACTTGGCTCCCATATGACTGGACGCCGCGTTCGGAGGCCTACTTTGTTTTCCCTCTGGCGCAAGGCACGCCGGGAAAACAGTGCGGCCTCGCGGCTACTGGGGACTACCAGCCTTCGCTTCGCTCTCCATGGCTGGCAGCGGAAGAAGCGACAAGCACCGCCAGTATCCAGTCTATTCCCGACAAGGCTGTTGTACCGAACAGCTGCTGCATAAGAGGCCAGTGAACCACCAGGATTTGCAGAACAACCACTCCAATCAAGG
>NZ_JBHNMF010001203.1:0-789 GCF_048562965.1 Thiolapillus sp.
TAACTATATCGCGCAAGCGGCCTCGGCCATGTATGGGGTGTATGTTCTGGCCAGTCAGGATGGACAAGATGCCATCAAGGAAGCCTGCATCCAGCTTTCCGAAGATCAGGTGCACGTCATCAAGGTGCATGAACGACTCCAGGAGATCGAACAACATGCGAAGGAACTGGAGAAAAACCTGGAATCTGCCGAGGCAAAAGCATCGGAACAAGCAACGACATGTGAACAGTACTCCGAACAAGCTGATGAAAAGCTGGAAGAAATCGAGCGCTCCCGTGAGCAGACAATAGTCTCAGCCAGTGAAGCCAAGACCCGTGAAGACGAGATCACTGAACTCGCGGACGAGGCTGGCAAACTCCGGGCAGACATCGACGCTCGAATCCAGGCTTCCCAGGATGCACAGCAACAGCTTCAAGCGTTGACTGAGCAGGCGGCAGAAATCAGAAAAGAGCTGGAATCCCTTCTCCCGGGCGCGACGGCAGCAGGGCTTGCAGCCGCGTACAAAAAAACCAAGGACGAAATTTCAGACCGCATGGATACGCTTTTCACCAAGTTTTGGCTGGGCTTGGGTGCATTGATTGGCACCTTGGTACTTGGGCATGTCCTGTTGCCGCCATTGCCAACTGAACTGGGACCGCTCATGCTTCAGGTGCTCTCACGGGCCATGCTTGCGTCCCCGGCAGTCTGGTTCACCTGGGTCGTGGTACGCCAATACACCTACCTGTCCCGCCTACATACCGACTACGGCTTCAAGGAGGCTGTGGCCACCTCATTCGAAGGCTTCCGCCG
>NZ_JBHNMF010001204.1:0-789 GCF_048562965.1 Thiolapillus sp.
GAACACGCCCTGTTCCGGCCAGGCAGGGCACGCATCACAAGACCTGGCCAGTCACAAAGGAGAGAAAAAATGGCAAAAGAATGGCCATCCCTGAAAGAAGGTCTCCGGACTATGGACCCCCTGGCTGGGGATTTGTACTCTTCCTGGTCAGCAACTTCTTTCTCATACAGGTGTTCTGGAAAAACAGGATGCCTGTACTCGTCGTGATGACCCTTTGGTACGTCTTTTGGTCTACCAACGGCGTCATCAATCATTTCGGATGGTGATCGCATCCGAATTGAGCAACACGGCCTGATCAGCCGTAGGAGGAATGCGATGAAAGCATTTCGTTTCTTCGGGCACGAAGAAGCCTTCGTAGCCCGCAAGGTTGGCGTCCGACCTCTGGTCGCCCTCGATACCACGGGGGTTTTTCATCTGGAGGACGGGGAGGGCAACACCCTGAGCGTCACCGGGCGGCACACCGGCCTGGGCGGCTGGGAAATCTCCATCCGGGAATTTTCTGCACCGGTCTGGGGGTTCAGTCTGGACCGGTTCCGGGGGAGTCTCCGGTTGTGCGTCTCAGCACCGGACACAACGGTGCTGACCGGACCGCTCAAGGAGGGGGAAGCATGAAAGCCACCCCGCTTTGGGCACCGGAAGACGCCTAGGCCATCCTGGCGCTGATCCAGCGCTGCCAGCCATGGAGAGCGAAGCGAAGGCTGGTAGACCCCAGTAGCCGCGAGGCCGCACTGTTTTCCCGGCGTGCCTTGCGCCAGAGGGAAAACAAAGTAGGCCTCTGAACGCGGCGTC
>NZ_JBHNMF010001205.1:0-787 GCF_048562965.1 Thiolapillus sp.
GGTTGTGGTGGGCGTGCTAGTTGTGGTTGGGGTGGTGGTGGTTGTGGGGGTGGCCGTGGTGGTGGGCGTGGTAGTGGTGGTAGGTGTGCTGGTTGTGGTGGGAGTGGTTGTAGTGGTGGGCGTTGTGGTGGTGGTGGGAGTTGCGGTGGTGGTAGGGGTAGCAGTTGTGGTCGGGGTAGCGGTGGTAGTGGGCGTAGTGGTTGTGGTGGGAGCTGCGGTCGTGGTTGGGGTTGTCGTTGTGGTCGGGGTAGTGGTGGTGGTAGGCGTAGTGGTGGTTGTGGGCGTGGCAGTAGTGGTAGGTGTAGCAGTTGTTGTGGGGGTGGTAGTGGTGGTAGGCGTTGCTGTGGTGGTGGGAGTACTTGTGGTGGTTGGGGTGGCAGTTGTGGTGGGTGTAGCGGTTGTGGTGGGGGTGGAGGTCGTGGTAGGCGTTGTGGTTGTGGTGGGAGTAGTGGTCGTGGTCGGGGTGGTGGTGGTTGTGGGCGTGGGGGTGGTGGTGGGCGTAGAGGTGGTGGTGGGCGTAGAGGTGGTGGTAGGCGTTGTAGTTGTTGTGGGGGTGGCAGTGGTGGTAGGCGTTGAGGTGGTGGTGGGAGTGGCAGTGGTGGTTGGGGTGCTAGTTGTGGTAGGTGTGGCAGTTGTGGTTGGGGTAGTGGTCGTGGTGGGTGTAGCGGTTGTGGTGGGCGTGCTAGTTGTGGTTGGGGTGGTGGTGGTTGTGGGGGTGGCCGTGGTGGTGGGCGTGGTAGTGGTGGTAGGTGTGCTGGTTGTGGTGGGAGTGGTTGTAGTGGTGGGC
>NZ_JBHNMF010001206.1:0-785 GCF_048562965.1 Thiolapillus sp.
CCGAAGACACGCTTGTCAGCCGTTGTGCCGCTGCTTTCGCCGGCAATGCACAACTGCAGTCCGGACAGCAGCAGCGTCGCCGACAGAAAGAATGCTGACAGCCATTTCATCGGGATCCTTCCCTGAATGTGTTCATATGTAGCGGACTTCCAGTATCTCGAACTCCCGCATGCCGCCAGGCACCTGAATCTCCACCTCGTCGCCTTCAGATTTGCCGATGAGCGCACGGGCAATGGGAGAGGTTACGGAAATGCGGGAATGGCGGATATCCGCCTCATCCTCGCCAACGATCTGATAGGTATGCTCTTCGTCCGTTTCCAGGTCAAGCACGTCCACCGTGGCGCCGAATACTACCCGCCCGCCGGCATTGACAGTACTGACATCGATGATCTGCGCATTAGACAGCTTGGCCTCGATATCCTTGATGCGACCCTCAATGAAGCTCTGCTGTTCCCGCGCCGCATGATATTCGGCGTTTTCCTTCAGATCGCCGTGAGCACGCGCCTCTGCAATCGCTGCGATGACCTTCGGTCGCGCAACGGTCTTCAGTTCATTGAGTTCCTGCCGCAGGGCTTCCGCGCCCTGCACTGTCATCGGTGTTTTATTCATAAGCAATCTGGTCTGAAAGTTACCGGGAATACGATCCCGTCAGAATATCTGTTTTGTAAGCGCCAAACAATCAGCCCTATTGCATTTTTTTGACAGGCGTGTTCCAGGGTAGCAGGGCTTCAATGTCCTCAACCGTCCTGGCATTGCCGATGTGCTGCAGCACATGGTGGAGGTAG
>NZ_JBHNMF010001207.1:0-785 GCF_048562965.1 Thiolapillus sp.
ACGCCAGTTGTTCGGCCGCAAATCCGAGAAGCGGATCATCGACAACCCCCATCAGCTCGACCTGGGCGAGTTACTGGGCGACACCCCCGTACCGGCCGAGCCAGAGCCCGAAGAGATCACCTATCGTCGCCGCAAGCGCACCAAGCAGCGCAGCGAGGACGATGTCACCGATTCGGGCCTGCGCTTTGGTCCCGAAGTGCCGGTCGAGGTGATCGAACTGTCTGCGCCTCAGCTTGAGGGGCCAGCCGCGGAGCAGTACGAGGTGATTGACTACAAGATCAGCCACCGCCTGGCCCAGCTCCCTGGCAGCTACGTGGTGATGGAGTACCGTCGCCCGATACTCAAGCACAAACCGAGCGCTCGATTGATGGAAGTGCCAGCGCCCTCGGCGGTATTCGAAGGCAGCCTGGCCGATGTCAGCCTGCTGGCGGGACTGCTGGTGGACATACCACCTGCCCCTGTACCGCCAACACCAGCGGCTCAAGGATGCTGGCATCACCCTGAGCCGTTCTACTCTGACGAACTATGTCCAGCGCAGCATCGAGCTTCTCCAGCCCATCTATGACGCCCAGTGGCAGCATATCCTGCAAAGCCGAGTGCTGGCCATGGATGAAACGCCGATCAAAGCCGGTCGCAAGAAGAAGGGCCAGATGAAAGCCTCCTGGTACTGGCCGATCTATGGCGAGAATGATGAAATCTGCTTCACCTGGTCGGATAGTCGGGGCAGCGCACACATCGAACAACAGCTCGAGGGTTTTTCCGGTGTGCTGCTCAGCGACGGCTAT
>NZ_JBHNMF010001208.1:0-784 GCF_048562965.1 Thiolapillus sp.
CAAGGGCACCATAGACACGAAAGAGAAGTTCGAGGCCCGGCGTCCGCAACTGGCCGAACATGTGTGGAAGGTAAGCGCCCAAGAATCCACACCTGTTTTCCCCACCTGACCCTGTGCAGACGTTCTCCTGGAATTTCACGACATAGGAGAAATCGATGGACATGTCTGATGCCACCGAAGGTGCGCCGTTCTGGCAGTTACACATTGCGGCCTGGCAACAATCTGGCCTGACGCAGAAAGCCTACTGCGAACACCAGGAGCTGCGGTATAGTACCTTCGGCTACTGGGTCCGCAAGCTACGCCGGGCCGCCGAACCGGCAACAGAGAAGAAGGGGCGGGCTTTGTGCCGGTGATCCCGGCCACGGTACAGCCCACCGGCCTGACCCTGAGCCTGCCCAACGGCCTGGAGATCCGCGGCATCGAAGCGAACAACCTGAGTCTGGTGCGTGATCTGCTGGGGATGCTGGCATGAAGTACCGGTTGCGCCCCCATCCCCGCATGCCGCAGATCTACCTGTATCGGGATCCGGTGGATTTTCGCAAGAGCTTCCGGGGCCTGGCCGCGATCGTCGAGCAGGAGCTGGGCCACAACCCTTTCGAAGGGGCGCTGTATGCCTTCACCAACCGGCGGCGGGACAAGATCAAGCTCTTGTATTGGGAAGAGAACGGGTTCGTGCTCTATTACAAGAGCCTGGCCGAGGAGAAGTTCCACTGGCCGGGTGGTGAAGAGGAGCTGGTTTCGCTGACGGGGCAGCAGATCAACTGGCTGCTCGACGGCTATGACC
>NZ_JBHNMF010001209.1:0-784 GCF_048562965.1 Thiolapillus sp.
TTCTCCTGCATCCCTTTCTTGCTGTCCCTTACGAATCGTTTTTCTGTCCCAGCCGAAAGTCTTTTCAACGTAACGTTGACCACCCCAGCCAAGCAACTCAACAACCTCCGCCATAAACATGTGCCGCGCTGAGCCGACTAGCGCGCTGGCGGTGTTTTTCCACAATAACGACTCCTTTACATTTGGTTTCTCTTCGTCATCAACATGACTGTATTTTAAAACATTCTGGGACCGTAATCAGCACCTGATTTGGGGTAATTTATTTTTTCCGAGGCCCTTACCACCTGCCGGCTGCATCAGGTTGCCCCCTACACCTACCTGGTAGATGTCCTGCAACGGGTGGCCCTGCATCCGGCAAGGGATGTTGAGGAACTGACGCCACGCGGCTGGAAGGAACGCTTCGCCGCCAACCCCCTGCACTCGGACCTCGACCATGCCCATTGACATCGACGGTCTGAGCTTCGAGGAACTGCTGGATCTCAATCAGCGCGTGGTGGCGCAAGCTCACATCGAGATGATGCAGTTCAATCTTGGCCAGCAGGTCAGCTTCGAACACCAGGGGGGACGTATGCTCGCGACCCTGGTCAAATACAACCGCAAGACCGTCACTGTGGTCACCGACAACGGCCAGCGCTGGAATATCTCGCCCCACTTGCTATCGCCGGTGAAGGATACCGGCTCCGCCGATCCGCACAGACCTGCCAAGGCTCGCAAGAAAAAACGGCTCAGATAATCCGGAAAGAGGCAATAGCGGTTTGGAATGATCGCTTACGTTGGGGATGCG
>NZ_JBHNMF010001210.1:0-783 GCF_048562965.1 Thiolapillus sp.
GGCGGGGAAGAGCTGCTGCATCAGGCCCTTCTTGTGCTGTTTCAGGGCCTGGACCTTTTTGGCTTGCAGCCCGATCACCTCATCAAGGGAGGAGAGGCAGTGGGCGATTTTTTGTTGTTCTGTGGGGTTGCGCGGTGCGGGAACTTTATAATTTTTCAGCATCGGCAATTTTATATAACTCATCGCGCTGGTCTGCACTTGCAATGCCATATCGTTCTGCAAATTACCGCCAAGATAAGAATATAAATACTGTGTATTTATATCTGAAAAATCGGTTAGTACATACGTTCTTTGATATGCCTCGAACTTTCCCCTATAATGTTTTGTTTGTCCTACATTGGCATTTCCTGCAACAAGGATCGCCTCACAGTCGAAGGAGTGCGAGTTGCTATAAATATGGTTTTCTGCGCAGGTAAAGAATGGGTAAATGCCATTCTCATGGCCTTCATTTGCATCCTTCTTTCCGGTTCGGATAACGCAAACATCCCCCAACCGCTTCACCTCCCACGCCCCCGCCTCCCGAAACTCAGGAAAGCGCAGCCTGGGCACCAATGACTTTTTCTTGTCGCTTTTACTGCGCATACACTTCCAGCCCTGAAATTTCCTGGCCTTCGGCCTGCTTGCGCAGCAGGGGCGTGAGGTCGTCCATCAGTTCCAGCTCTTTTTGGGCCCGCACCTTCCAGCCCAGCCCCAGGGGGCGGAGCAATTCGGTCAGCGCATCAGGGTCGAAGATCCTACGGCTCAGGATACTGTCGATGAAGCCTTGCAGGGCATCAGGACTGA
>NZ_JBHNMF010001211.1:0-782 GCF_048562965.1 Thiolapillus sp.
TGATTGACCTGATTGAGCAACTGGGGGTGGGATATGAGTGAGCCTGCTACGCTGCAACGGGTGCTACAACGCCATTTTGTTGGTTACGCCGACCGGCATCGACTGGATGGTCATCGTCTCAAGGTCTGCCGTCACCTGCTGAACTGCCATACCCCGGCACTGGGCGGTATCCAGTACCAGTGTGACCAGTGCCATTGCCAAGTACCCCAGTATCACAGCTGCCGGGACCGCCACTGTCCCCAATGTCAGGGACGGGCCACCCGCCAATGGAGTGAACGGCAACAACAGGCGATTCTGCCGGTCACCTACTACCATCTGGTGTTCACGCTTCCGCATGAACTCAATGGCTGGGTACAACTTCATCCTGAAATCATTTATTCCCTACTGTTCCAGGCGGTGTGGACGACGCTGAAAGCCTTCGGCGCCAATCCCAAACGGCTGGGTGGCAAACTGGGCATGACCGCCGTCCTGCACACCTGGGGGCAGAACCTGAGCCAGCATGTCCATCTGCACTGCCTGGTTCCGGGCGGTGTGCTGACCGAAAACCAGGAATGGCATAGCGCTCGCAGCACGTACCTGTTCCCCGTCCGGGCACTATCCCGCCATTTTAGGGGCAAGATGGTCAGTGCATTGCGTGAATGTGCCACAGCAGGCAAGCTGGATCGCATCACCCGGGCAGATGAAATCGACCAGCTGCTGGATCAGTTGATGAAAAAGGACTGGGTGGTCTACAGCAAGCCCTGCATCAATCACACCGAGACAATCATCCGCTACCTGGCCCG
>NZ_JBHNMF010001212.1:0-782 GCF_048562965.1 Thiolapillus sp.
TCAGGCTGCATTCCCTGGGCATGCGCTGTGCGTACTCCCGGTAGCCCTCCTGGACCCAGCGGGGCATTTTGTCACCGACGGCAATGAGGTGTATGTTCATGGGAGTATTCTACATGCCGTGGTTCTTTCCATGAACCATGGCCACGGAAAATACTGGCTGTTCTTCCCATTGTTCTGCCCAGCATACGGAAACACAAAGCACGATGAAAATTTCAGGCATTGATCATATCGTACTGACTGTCAGGGATATTGAGACAACGGTGCGTTTCTACGAGTCTGTCCTGGGAATGACCAGGGAAACCTTCGGTGAAGGCAGAGTCGCATTGAAATTCGGAAATCAGAAAATCAATCTTCATCAGCAGGGCAAGGAATTTGAGCCGAAAGCCCGCTCGCCATTGCCGGGTTCCGAAGATTTGTGTTTTGTCACCGATACAAAACCGGAAACAGCGATGGCTCAGGCTAGAAGCAATGGGATAGAAATACTGGAGGGGCCGGTGACAAGAACAGGAGCAAAGGGGGCGGTTACTTCTTTCTATTTCCGGGATCCGGACGGCAATCTGATAGAGGTGGCATCTTATGAATAAAAACAAGAAGGTGTATTGCCGGGTTTCCAAAAATGCCGCGTTGGAAACCAAGAATAATACTGTGCGGCCCATCAGAGGAGAAAAAACATGAGTAAGATAGTAGAAGAAGTCATCCTGAATCCGTGATTCCAGAACGTCAAAACCCGCATTTTACCGACATGACTCGGCAGGAGCCTCTGTAATCGGCATGACATCGAA
>NZ_JBHNMF010001213.1:0-781 GCF_048562965.1 Thiolapillus sp.
TGAGCAGGATGCAGCAATCAGCGTATAGAACAAGCTCTAACGGGCAGTATGAACAAAATAGCAACTTTATTTCACCCGAAAATATACGGTGGAACAATGTTGCTTACTCTAAACTCTAGGATATATCGATACGCTGAAACAACGTTATCCGCACGTTTTCGTGCACTGGAGTGGACAAGCAAAGGGCCGAATGATGGGAGCCGTATGACGCGAGAGTGTCACGTACGGTTCTGCGAGGGGCTGGCGGTGAGATTCCGCCGGTCTACTCACCCTTATCTGGCCTCAACAATACGGGGGATTTTCTATTATCTGTACCTGATTGAAGATGTATTCAGCCGCAAAATTGTTGGCTGGGAGATTCATGAGAGTGAAAGCGCAGCACATGCCAGCCAACTCATCAGGAAAACCTGTCTGGCTGAATCAATCCATGAAGAGGGTCTGGTGCTACATTCTGACAACGGCAGTCCGATGAAAGGCGCCACCATGCTGGCGACCTTGCAGAAACTCGGCGTAGTGCCCTCGTTCAGCCGCCCTTCAGTCAGTGATGACAATCCTTATTCAGAGAGTCTGTTCCGTACATTGAAGTATGGGCCCAGTTATCCGAATCAACCATTCCAAAGTCTGGAGTCAGCAAGAGAATGGGTACATGAATTTGTGCAATGGCTCTTCCCCAAATGGAGTGGGTAGATTATCGTAATCCCCTTATGAGAGACAAAGACCTATATGCCCAGATACTGGGAATCAAGAGTCCCTGGCAAGTATCCGGTGTAGAGCTGGCGCT
>NZ_JBHNMF010001214.1:0-781 GCF_048562965.1 Thiolapillus sp.
AGTTGTTGCGTAGTGCTTGGTGACCAGGACGGCTGGGGCACAAATAGGTTGTCAAAGGCCGAGTCGATTTTGGGGACTGGGATGTCCCAAAATCTATCACGAGGCCGAAGACACGCTTGGGAGGCAGGCTTGTACTCATCTTAGGGGTGAGTAGTTACCCTGATTCTTTATTTACGTCCGTATCATCTGCTCATCTAAGCCAACTGTACTGACACAATAGCCTCGCGCCCAAAAATGTCGACCCGTAAAATTCCTTTTGACCTGCAGATATTCCCTGAATATCCGTATGGCTGATTTACCTTTCAGAAAACCGATGGTGTTTGCCACACTGTATTTGGGGGGAATCATCAACAGCATGTGAATGTGGTCGCGCATGGCGTAACCCTCTATCAATTCAACACCCTGCTGACGACATAACTCCCTCAATATCCCTCCTATTTCTTTCCTCAGCGTTCCGTAAATCGATTTCCTTCGATACTTCGGAACAAACACTACATGATATTTGCAATAATGCTTCACGTGAGCTTGGCTTTGCCAGTCTCTCATAATGGCCTCCTATAGAACTTGCTGGTTCAAAGGAGGCCATTTTCTTACTTCGCACGCCGGTACGGCAGAGCCTTTTCGTGTCTCACCGCCAGAGGCGGTGGTTTACCAAGTTTTAATTATTGAGTACCGATGCCAAGCTGACCCCGGAACAGATCATCGAAGCCTATGGAGAACGCTGGTCGATTGAATCGATGTTCAATCAACTGAAACTCTCCTGGGGCTTGAAAGAGGCCTG
>NZ_JBHNMF010001215.1:0-779 GCF_048562965.1 Thiolapillus sp.
ATTTTCTTCGATCTGGAAAAAGCTTACGACACCACGTGGAAACACGGTATACTGTCCGATCTTTACGACCTTGATTTTCGAGGCCATTTGCCTACATTCATTGATGGGTTTCTGTCCCATCGACTGTTCCAGGTGAGAGCTGGGTCCACTCTGTCTGATACGTATGAGCAGGAGATGGGTGTTCCTCAAGGTAGCATCTTGTCTCCGGTTCTTTTCAGTCTGAAAATTAACAATATTGTCAAGTCAGTCTTGAAAGGTTCAGAGGCGTCATTGTTCGTGGATGATTTTGCCCTTTGTATTCGTGCAAAGTTCCTCCCACATGCACAGAGACTTATGCAACTGTGTGTAAACAGCGTGCAGGATTGGATCTCTAACAATGGTTTCAAATTTTCCACCAGCAAAACAGTCTGCATGCATTTCTGTAATCAGCGTAACCACTTTGCAGAACCGTCTATCTTGTTGGACAAAACTCCTATCAAGGTAGTATCAGAAGCTAAATTTCTCGGTGTAGTATTTGATCGAACCTTATCCTACAGCAGTCATGTCAATTATCTGAAAACAAATTGCCTCAAAGCTCTGGATATTTTAAAAGTAGTAGGCCACACCGACTGGGGGGCCGATCAGAAAACTTTACTCTGTCTCTATCGAGCCCTCGTAAGATCTAAACTGGACTATGGTTGTATTGTGTATGGGGCAGCTTCAAACAACATTCTAAAGAAACTGGATCCCATCCATCACCAAGGCTTACGAATTGCTCTTGGAGCTTTTCGTACTTCTCC
>NZ_JBHNMF010001216.1:0-779 GCF_048562965.1 Thiolapillus sp.
ACCGCCCAGGCCTTCGCAGTCCGGCAGATGCAGATCGAGCAGAATAATGTCCGGCAGGTCATTGTTGTAAAGGCTGTCCACTGCCTGGTTCAGGGTAGGAACATGTACCATGTCATAACGTGTTGAGCTGATCCGGGACAGATAGAAGCGTGTCAGGTCCGCTTCCGATGGCGTGTCTTCCACCAGCAGCACCCGCAATGCCAGGTCATTCATGAATTACCTCCCCTTTCTGGACATGCCTTTTGCCTGCGGAAACCAATGTGTCCGCGGGCAATGAAAAATGAATAATCACCCCTTCCTTTTCACCTTCCCTGGCACTAACCCAGATGCGGCCACCATGTGCTGTCACAATGCGTTCACAGAACGCCAGCCCCATACCGTTACCGGGAATATTTTCCTCCGTATGCAGCCGCTTGAACATGGTAAACACATTCCGGTACTGCTCCCGGTCGATACCAATACCGTTGTCTTCGACCATCACTTCCCAGTAACCGTCCTTGTATGCTGCCGTAACACTGACAACCAGCTTCTTCCTGCCATGAAACTTGATGGCATTGCCAATCAGGTTCTGGAACAGGCGTACCATCTGGCCCCGGTCAGCCATCACCGTGGGCAAATCGGCTTTCTTTATCTTTCCGTTCAGTTCCTGCAGCTTGTGTGCATACAATGCCGTCACATCATCAACGATTTCATTCAGATCCACTTCCACAAGGACAGGTTCGAGGCGGCCAAGGCGGGAATATTCGAGCAGATCATCAAGCATGGACTGCGTCAGCCGG
>NZ_JBHNMF010001217.1:0-776 GCF_048562965.1 Thiolapillus sp.
AACCCCTTGTTCTCATCATTCCGGATAATTGTCGCACCGTCTACGCGCTCTAGAAGCCGCTCCGTTTCATCTGTTGAGTCATTGTCAACAATGACGACTTCGTATCCCCCTCTCACCATAGAAAGAATGGATCGCAAACAGGCAAGCGTCAATTCCGCCCGGTTATACAAAACCAGCAAAATACTGACGTCAGGAGAATCTGCTTCTTTAAAAATAAGCCTTTCATCTGACTGGAGAAATTCTTCCAGCAGCCCGCGATGCTTTTTGGTGTAGTTCTTTTTTGCATCTTTTCCGCTAAAGAACTGCAGATCGCTCCCTTCAGCCAACAGGAAGGCAGAAGCCAACAGGAAGGCAGACACGCCAAAAGCGTCTCTTTTCCTGTGATTCAGGGCAATCCTGTTCAGCAGGTCGATAATATGATCTGTGGCAAGCCGTACAGATTTCCGGCGCAGCGTACGCTCTGCGAAAGACATGACTGCATTCCCTACTCGCCATCTCCAAGAAGAGAGCAGTGACTTCATGGCGTTTAAAGCCTCTTCACATTTTTGTGCATTTCTGGAGTCATCTTCAAGGATCAGCCTGATTATATGTTTGAGTTGTTCCGGGTCATCAGGAAGGTTTTCTGTCGCCCATCGTGGATCCTTGTCATCGTTTGCCATAACTACTGTCCGGAGAATTGGGTATCGCCATCAGAAACACCAGTGTCGAACTGGTATGGATAAATCTGCTTCTTTACATGCTGATACAAACGGCGGTCCAGCCTAGTTACACCACGG
>NZ_JBHNMF010001218.1:0-776 GCF_048562965.1 Thiolapillus sp.
GACTATTTTACTCTATTTTAAAGTTGCCCCATAGCAGCGAACAGGCTGTTGGTTTTGTTTCAGCATGGGACTTCAGGTTCAGCCCGGGCCTGACTGAAAGAATCACCTTCAAGTTCCGGAAAGATTGCCCACACTCGGATACGGCCTGTCGAACCACCCCTTGAAGCGCATGTCAGCCATCCTTTTCACCAGGCTTGCCGCCTCCTCCCCCTCCAGAAGCCCGATAACACTTACGGTAATATCGGCGTGCCCATCAACCACACAATCAGCCTGTTGTATGGATTCACGTATCCTGTGGACCAGCCATTCTGTCTGACTGGCATCTGTGTTCGGCAACACCACCCAGAACACATGCTCCTGCCAGCGAGCCATGACATCACCCTTGCGCAGCACTGCGCGGATGAATTCAGCGGCTTTGCGTATCACTCTGGCCTGATCCTGCCAGTTCACCAGCTGGTTCCCGGCGGTGTCGTGAACCACCTCCAGGCTCATCAGGCTCAATTGCTCTGCATGACGATTGGCCTTGTCCACCGCAAACTTCAGCAGGTCTACAAAATAAGTCGCATTGTAAGCACCGGACAGTTCATCTTTTATTCGCGGGCGAACGCTTTCAATTTGCGCCATCACATCACCCATGATGAGCGTCAGATTTTCAAATGTCGGGTACCATGTGATTATATTCCAAAAAGGAGCTATCCTTTGTTCCGAACCCGCCAGATATTGAACGACTGGCTCACGCAAAACCTGGAGGAAGCATAACGCCATGGTTATCCATC
>NZ_JBHNMF010001219.1:0-776 GCF_048562965.1 Thiolapillus sp.
TTTTTCCGCGCACCCCATCAGCATGATGGCGGCAGAGCGCGCGGCCTCCAGTAATTAGGCATCAAAACATCAACCCGACATTCATGCCGGAATAATCCACCTGCCTATATTACGAAGGTATGCACCAATGTGGCTTTTTGTAAAAGACGAAAAAAGTCGTTTTCAACTACGGATTGAGCAGGGATGGTGTTGGCTTCTGCCCGTTTTTCAGCATCTCAAGTCGTTTTTCGTTCAGTTTCTTGTATTTCAAGCGTGGGGCTTCCGATTGCGGCGTGGGGGGCGGCAAAATGGAATAGCGGGGATCATCCTGGCCCATGGAGATTTCCAGGCGGTCCTTCAAGTACGCCATCCAGGATTTTGGATCGTTCGGATCCACGCCGTCGGGGACGTCGGGGAAGGACATATCGTCTGTGGTGAGCAACCCGCGTTCATCCAGGTGTGCGAGCTTGAGTTCGTCGTCACCCAGAAGATGCATTTCTTCGGCGGTCAGAAGCATCCGGGATACCAGAGCGGTAGTGGACAACAGGCCCTGGGAAACCACCCCGATACGGTCGGGCGGCGCGGCGAGAACAATGGCCGGCACCACAGTGATATTCCATGACTTGGCCCAGCCGGCGTCTTTGATGAATGGCATCTTCTCCATGCCTGGCATTGCTTTGCCATCGAGGGAAATCAGTCGGATTTCGAACCCATACCGCAACGCGAACTGTTTCAGAGGAAATATCTGAAAATGGCAGTATTTGCATGATGAAGAGTAGAAAAAGAAGATACCGGCC
>NZ_JBHNMF010001220.1:0-776 GCF_048562965.1 Thiolapillus sp.
AATCTACGGCCCAGGAAATGCCTCAGTTATCGGGCACCCATTGAGGTGTTCTGTGATGGACCACACTGGCAGGATGCCACACCGGGTGGTGTTACGGTTATTGGTTGAATTCGGGGAGGGAAATTGCGCACTCACCCATGCAGGTAACAGCAGCAGTGCATCCCCTCCCTGATGCCCGGTGGCGTGGCATCAATATCCGGGTGCTATACTCAAATGCCCTGTCATCACCCGATCCTGGTATTGCTGTCGCGGGTTCAACCCACCCGTTGCACTTGTGAGTTGAATCCGCGTGTGAGTAAAGCCCAATGCAGTTTATAGCAAATGGCCCGGAGATTCCCGATGCGCTCTTGCAGGCGCACGAAGAGGGGCGTGTGGTGTTCTTCTGCGGCGCGGGTATTTCTTATCCCGCTGGCTTGCCGGACTTCAAGGGGCTGGTGGAGCAAATCTACCGCCGGATTGGCACGGCGCTCACGGAAAGCGAGCGCTATGCCTTCGACCGCAAGCAGTACGATGCCACGTTAAACCTGCTGGAACTGCGCCTACCGGGGGATGGGCGCTTGGCTATGTGCTGTGAGCTGGCGAAAGTGCTGGAGACCGGGTTGGGTCATAAGGATGCGTATGATACGCATGCCGCACTGCTGCGCCTGGCGCGCAGCCCTGAAGATACACTGCGACTGGTAACCACCAATTTTGACCGCATGTTTCACGCAGCGGCTAAACACACAAAGCAAAAGTTCCATGCGTACACCGCGCCGATGCTGCCCATTCCGAAAAAC
>NZ_JBHNMF010001221.1:0-775 GCF_048562965.1 Thiolapillus sp.
GAATCCCCAATCCCAGTAGCAGTATCTCGTTGCCGTCCACGTCTTTTCCTCATGCCAGTATTTGGCGCTATACTGGCACAGGTTTTTGGAGGAATTCCACTTAAAACGTCGAGGAACCTCGATTTGCTAGCTGTTTGGCTGGTACCCATTGCAATCTGTCCAATGGGCTTCTCGTCCCTTGCCCGCTCCTCGGGTCGTTGTACAGCACAAGGATGCCTCATGCTTGATCGGGAGGATATCTCAAACCGTTATTTTGGGGTCATATAGCATCGGTGGTGACACACGCCGTGCTCCGGGCACTTCACTTGTGGCACCGAGGCGTGGATGTAGCAGTGGTGCTGGAAGAAATTCAAATGCCGCCACGTTTTCTCTTGAAAGTCATGGGCAGGGCATTCTTTGCCGCAGACAGGGCAGGCATACTTGGAACCGCGTTCGGCCCTCACCTCCAGGTGCTGCTCATGCGGTTGCTTGTCGGTATCCAATCGCTGATCCACCAGTTTCCAGGGAGCCTCTATGCCGAGCCCAAGGAGCAAGATCTGATTGCCGTCCATTCCGGTTCCTCATCGCTGATTTCCCGGATACAATGGCACAGGTTGTGGGGGAAATTCCACACTAAACGACGAAGAGCCAAAATAAAGGTACGATATTCTCATGCTGAATGTCGACACAAGGTAAATTACATATATGAAGATTGCAATCGTTCAACTGAGTGATATTCACATTACATCTGATACGGATCCCGTTCTGCAACGGGCAGAATTGATAGCATCTTCGC
>NZ_JBHNMF010001222.1:0-774 GCF_048562965.1 Thiolapillus sp.
CCTCCACCCTGTGCTGCAGCACATCGGCAATGCCAGGACGGTTGAGGACATTGAAGCCCTGCTACCCTGGAACACGCCTGTCAAAAAAATGCAATAGGGCTGATTGTTTGGCGCTTACCGTTTCTCGATGGCATAGAGCTTGCGGATCTTGCCAATGGCCGCGTCCGCCTTGCTGACCTTTGTGTCTTTCTTTTTCGTTGGCGCGGCTTTGCCGGCTTCGACGAACTTGCGCCGGGCAGGGTCCCAGCAGCCGATGCGGGTGATGGTGTTTTCCCGACATACCCGGTTGTAGCCGGCATAGCCGTCGGTCTGGAGAACGCCTTCGAAGCCATCGAGCAGCCGCAAGGGCACCTCCTCACTGCGTGAAGGATCGTAGTGGCAGCGCACAACAGGCTGATCCGGTGGGCCACCCCGGATGACCCACATCCATTTGTCCGACTGGGCGACTTTGCCCGTTTCCTTGAGTACCTGTAGCAGTGTCTCGTCCGCCTGCAGGTAGTCACCGCCGAGTTGCTGATCCCGTAACAGGTTGATCAACGGCTTGAATACGTCGTCCAGGCGGATGATCCAGTTGGCCATCGTGGTGCGGCTGATGTGGCAGCCATGGCGCTTGAGAATGCCTTCAAGGCGGTACAGCGGCAGGGCGTCGGCGTACTGTAAGCGCCAGAGAATCAGCCCTCTTGCAGCTTACTGAGGGTGACGTTCCAAGGTAGCAGGGCCTCGATCTCTTCAACTGTACTGGCCCCACCAATGTGCTGCAGCACAGGGTGGAGG
>NZ_JBHNMF010001223.1:0-773 GCF_048562965.1 Thiolapillus sp.
TTATGGTACACGGAACATGGTACACTATAACAGCCATTCAGAGCCGAGGCTGTGAAAATCGGACGGTAATAGGAGATTTTAATGCGCGTGATTGATTTATTTGCTGGCGCAGGCGGCTTTTCTACCGGTGCAACCATGGCTGGTGCCCGCGTAGTGTGGGCCGCCAACCACTGGCGTTCTGCTGTCATCATTCATAAAGCCAACCACCCCGACGCTGTTCATGTATGTCAGGACCTGCACCAGGCGGATTGGTCGCAGGTTCCTGAACACGATGTCATGTTGGCATCACCATCGTGTCAAGGTCATAGCCACGCTCGCGGCAAAGATCGCCCCACCACGACGCAAGCCGCTCCACCGCCTGGGCGGTAGTATCTGCGGTTGAGCACCATCGTCCACCATTTGTGGTGATAGAGAATGTTCCGGAGTTCCAAGACTGGGCGCTCTATCCGGCATGGCACATGGCCATGAGCACTTTAGGCTATACGCTATCCCCTCACATGATTGATGCCGCGGATCACGAAGTGCCTCAACACCGAAAGCGGTTGTTCATTGTTGCCTCCCTATCCAAACAGCCTCTGGTACTGAACATTGAAAAACACTCACACGTTCCGGTGGGGCCACACATCGATTGGAACTACCCTCGCTGGCAGCGTATGCAAGCAAAAATAATCACCTTGTTGCTGGCGCTGGCTGTAACAGCATTTCCCCTGCCCTCCGTCGCTAAGACCTTGCAAGGCAAGGCCGTTCATATCAGCGACGGCGACACGCTCATC
>NZ_JBHNMF010001224.1:0-773 GCF_048562965.1 Thiolapillus sp.
TTGTTGCGTAGTGCTTGGTGACCAGGACGGCTGGGGCACCAATAGGTTGTCAAAGGCCGAGTCGATTTTGGGGACTGGGATGTCCCAAAATCTATCACGAGGTCGAAGACACGCTTGGCCGGTTTCGATGATGTCGCAGTGGTGGGTGATGCGGCCGAGCATGGCGGTCGTCATCTTGGCATTGGTAAAGACCTGCACCCATTCGGAGAAGGATAGATTGGTGGTGATGATCAGACTGGTGCGTTCATAGAGCTGGCTGACCAGGTGTAACAGCAAAGCACCGCCAGACTCCGGGAACGGCAGATACCCCGGTTCATCGAGGATCACCAGATCCACGACATTGAAGAAGCGAACCCGCTGGCCACGATGGATCACCGCAATGCCCAGGGCCGTGGCCAGGTGGTTTTTCCTCGTGCCGGTACCGCCTACCAGGGGTAGTGACCGGGTAGCTGCGATAACCGCCAACTTTTAAGCAGCCACTTCATCAATGGGCAATCTCGTGTCAAAATCTATCACGAGGCCGAAGACACGCTTGATTTCCGGTTCATTGCCGGCATAGGTGTTCAGCAATGCCTGGGCCTGCTGTTTACTGTGCGGGCGCAGCAGATCCATGAGTGCAATCCTGGCTCCGGGGCCGGCATATTTTAGCAGGGTTTATTATGCGGATCGGCTACGCGAGAGTTTCGACCCAGGATCAGAACCCCGATCTCCAGCTGGATGCACTGAAGAAGGCTGGTTGCGAAGAGATTTTTCAGGAGAAGTTTTCCGGCAAG
>NZ_JBHNMF010001225.1:0-773 GCF_048562965.1 Thiolapillus sp.
GAAAAAATGTATGTCCGCTGGTGAAAGGCGATGTTGAAACACCAAATGACATTTCGGGAATAGTATATACATCGATGGATTCTGGGGGATGGCAAATCGAGCTTGCCAAGGAACTAAGAACAGCCGGATATCCTGTCGATATGAATAAAGTCATATCGGCTTAACAATGGGTTCCACTGGCGTTAGCTGTCATAAATCATCTTGGTACAAATCGGAACACTGAACAAGTATGTGTATGGCGCGATTTAACGTAAACGAATTCAACCGAAAAATACGAGGTCGAGTAGACCAAGGGATCCTCCCCCTTGGCCTCTCACAGAACCGTACGTGAAACTCTCGCTTCATACGGCTCTTCCTGCCCAACCCTTTCTTCATCTAGGCAACATGCCAGTGCGGAAAACCGTGCGGCTTTTTCCGCCTTATCCGGTTTACCCAGCGCGCTGCCTGCATCAGTGTCTTAAGCTGTTTGTATTTCGATTTACCCCACCGACTCAATCGCTTGTCAAAGTGGAATGTAACTACTCACCCCTATCAGCGTAGAGCTGTCCCGAAAAGGCCATTTGAATGGCGGCCAGCGGATTGTATCCCTGATTTGTCATGGTCTGCAGGTAACTGGAAATGCGGCAATAGGCCTTGGCGTACTTTCTTGTCCGGAAGCACCCCGACACCTTCTGTTTGACTTTGCTCATTCTCAGGTCACGTTCGGCCCGGTTGTTGGTAAACGGCACGTGTGAGAGTCTGGCGAAGAGCAGTACTGCCGTCTCATGCTTCTT
>NZ_JBHNMF010001226.1:0-773 GCF_048562965.1 Thiolapillus sp.
TTGTTGCGTAGTGCTGGGTGACCAGGACTGCTGGGGCACCAATAGGTTGTCAAAGGCCGAGTCGATTTTGGGGACTGGGATGTCCCAAAATCTATCACGAGGTCGAAGACACGCTTGACGATGTGAATGCGCCAGGGGAGGGTGGGACTCATCCCAGCTTGTCGGGACAGACACATTCGCCGGTCGTTGCCGAAAAAAATCAGCATAGTGCTTGGCGGTGATACTGTGGGTTGCCGTTGACATTTCATCCAGAACGAACCGTTTATCAGGGTGTTGCCGGGCATAGGTGAACAATTCACTTACCGGTCTGGCCACCGCGGACAGAGCGATACATCTCGAGTCCCGTCCGATAAGCGGCAGCCGCCAAGTCCCTTCACGCAACCCACGGGCCTCGTTGCTGGGTGTGATGGCGACAGAGAAGCTATTCCACCTATAGCGGTCAGAGCATGCTCTATATCTATCCTGCTTAGTGTCCATTCCAACTGTTCTGGTAGCGCGGCGATGACTTTTTCTTTGAAGGCCTGATAGTGGGCGAGTGCGGCATTTTCGTCTCGCAGGTAGTCCGCAAGAATGGCCAGCGCGAGCTGCGCCGGGCCGCTCCCGAGATAGCCCCAGGAAAACCCCGTGGGGCTTTTGTTGGCCAGATCCAGCCGGGGGGGCACCGATGTATCGCACGTCATTCAAGAATGATGCCTCAACAGCACACCCCATATCCATGTCCTGGTCACACCAACCGGCATCCCAGCTTTTCCGGTAATAACGAACCCAACAGT
>NZ_JBHNMF010001227.1:0-771 GCF_048562965.1 Thiolapillus sp.
TCTGAACAATCGTCTCTTTGAATTCTCTGCTGTATCTTGGCATTTCATGATTTCCTTCCGTCCCCTGATTAAGTAATAATTGCTCACTGAGGTGAGCGGACAACTATGCTGACACAGGGGGCGGCTGAGGTATCAGATGTCCTGCTCCTCACCCCGGGCCAGCTTGTTGACCCAGCGGGCCAGCAGGTCCGTTTCCTGCATGAGAAAGCGCCTGTCCTGATAGACGTGGGTGATCATGCTGATGCCCTGGCCGCGGGCGAGCAGCCGGCGGGCGAACTCCCGGGCGCGTCCCGCATAGCCAAGCTCGGCAAACTGGTCGGTGAGCCAGTCCTCGAACAGCAGAAACATGGCCTTGGCCTTGATCTGCAGTTCCGGTTCGTTCTTTCCCAGTTCGGCATTCAGCGTGCCCATGGGGCAGCCGTAGCGCACCAGGGAGTCCAGGCTGTCCGGCAGGATCTCCAGAAATCGGTTCAGGCGCTCGATAGGTGTCCGGTATTGTCCTGACCACGCCCTGAGCATATGGTCGATGCGGGAGATGCGATAGGAGAGCGCTGCGGTGAGGATTTCTTCCTTGCTCTTGAAGTAGTAATAGATGTTTCCCCGCGGAACGCCCGATGCATCGACCACGTCGGTGAAGGAGGTGCTGTGATAACCCTGGTGATAGAAAAGCCGGTTGGCGGCCTCGATGATCTTCTGACGGGTGCGCTCGCTTTTTTTGGACATGATGACAATAACCGAATGGTTGCCCCGTTAATTTGGAAATACACTTAA
>NZ_JBHNMF010001228.1:0-771 GCF_048562965.1 Thiolapillus sp.
AGCAACGAGCTTGCGAAGTTGTTGCGCAGTGCTTGGTGACCAGGACTGCTGGGGCACCAATAGGTTGTCAAAGGCTGAGTCGATTTTGGGGACTGGGATGTCCCAAAATCTATCACGAGGCCGAAGACACGCTTGACATTAAACTGTTTAGGCTGTGAAGCAGGGTGAAGCCAGGGAGGGCGAAGGATACTGGTGAGTTTGCTTCGCAAACGACTAAAAAAAGATTAGTCTTTAAAGACTAAAAGACTAGGGAAGGAAAAATTGCTGAAAACCCAATAAAAACAACGACTAGCAAAAATCAGTTGCATGTTAAACCTACCTATTGGGTGTCAGTTGCATGTTAAACCTACCTATTTTTGCTTCAGTTGCATGTTAAACCTACCTATTTTTGCTTCAGTTGCATGTTAAACCTACCTATTTTTGCTTCAGTTGCATGTTAAACCTACCTATTTTTTTGATTTGCCTGTGGATAACTTTGTTTTTTCCCGAAAAAAAAACCAGTTGCATGTTAAACCTACCTATTTTCGGCTTCAGTTGCATGTTAAACCTACCTATTTTCGGCTTCAGTTGCATGTTAAACCTACCTACGCTGCCAGCCATGGAGAGCGAAGCGAAGGCTGGTAGACCCCAGTAGCCGCGAGGCCGCACTGCTGTAAGCGCCAAACAATCAGCCCTATTGCATTTTTTTGACAGGCGTGTTCCAGGGTAGCAGGGCTTCAATGTCCTCAACCGTCCTGGCATTGCCGATGTGCTGCAGCACATGGTGGAGGT
>NZ_JBHNMF010001229.1:0-771 GCF_048562965.1 Thiolapillus sp.
GAAGTTGTTGCGTAGTGCTGGGTGACCAGGACGGCTGGGGCACCAATAGGTTGTCAAAGGCCGAGTCGATTTTGGGGACTGGGATGTCCCAAAATCTATCACGAGGTCGAAGACACACTTGGCTTGCGGGCCTTTTTTTGAATCGAAATCGAGAGGAAATAATCATAAATAGGAAATCGATAGCGGCGCGTGGCGTCGCAATAATGGTTAGCGTGTTGCTCTTCGCCGTTCCGGCGATGGCGGAAGAGACCTGCGATGATGATCTGGAGGAAAGTGCCTCGTACTTGTTCGGCGCGTCCGTGGGTAGAATGACCTTGGGCATGTCGGGGAAGGACAGCGCGCGCATGGCGCTGGAATACGGAAAAGAAGTGGGCTACCAGATCGCGTTGATGTTTGTGGATGAGCTGGGAAAAAATCCGGATCATTATTTGTTTGCGAAAAAGGCGCTCACCGCAGCCTGCGCAAAGACGCGGTTTTTCATCGGGTACCGGTTCGGTCGCTTTGAAGTGGACCACGTTGATGCTGCGCGCGATGCTTTTATCAAAGGGCTGCTTGAAGGTATCAAGGAGATCATGGACTAGCGGGGGCATTTGAACAGAAACTTACGGTTTCGCCCTCGCGGATCCACCTCAAACAGTAAATTCCTGCATAGGCTTTTTGCAATCCACGGTGTAAACCCTAGCTTTTTTGGGTGTTTGCATTATAGGGTTGGAATCGACACATTCGCTGCCAGCCATGGAGAGCGAAGCGAAGGCTGGTAGACCCCAGTAG
>NZ_JBHNMF010001230.1:0-770 GCF_048562965.1 Thiolapillus sp.
CCAGCCGAAAGTCTTTTCAACGTAACGTTGACCACCCCAGCCAAGCAACTCAACAACCTCCGCCATAAACATGCGCCGCGCTGAGCCGACTAGCGCGCTGGCGGTGTTTTTCCACAATAACAACTCCTTTACATTTGGTTTCTCTTCGTCATCAACATGACTGTATTTTTAAAACATTCTGGGGCCGTAATCAGCACCTGATTTGGGGTAATTTATTTTTTCCGAGGCCCTTACGCCATGCGCGACCACATTCACATGCTGTTGATGATTCCCCCCCAAATACAGTGTGGCAAACACCATCGGTTTTCTGAAAGGTAAATCAGCCATACGGATATTCAGGGAATATCTGCAGGTCAAAAGGAATTTTATGGGTCGACATTTTTGGGCGCGAGGCTATTGTGTCAGTACAGTTGGCTTAGATGAGCAGATGATACGGACGTACATAAAGAATCAGGAACGGGAAGAGAAGCGCCAAGAGCAGTTAAGGTTGGCGGGACTCTGACAATAGCCCCCTCCGGGGGCTTTCATCATACTACCAGCTCTGCGGGTAGTATTTGATTTTACTAGTGAGACACGCCTTTAACCAAACAATAAAACCGGCTTATAGCGTGTATCGATACAGGATACAATTGATCATGATTACCCAAATCCCCAGATAGAGGCATATCAGCGCCCGAAGGGCGCCAATATCCACTGATTTCCGCTTGGTTGAATTGCAGACAGCGATGAATTAGACCGGATTTGACCAGGAAATCCGAACAAAATCCATA
>NZ_JBHNMF010001231.1:0-769 GCF_048562965.1 Thiolapillus sp.
GTCGAATTTTGACCACCCCCTGAAGTCTGTCATCCTCCGGTTTTTTACCGGAGTAACCTGGGATTGTTATGCATGGAAACCATTGCCAAGATTCGTCGCCGTCATGAAGTGAACGGTGAAAGCATCAGTGAGATTGCCCGTCGTTTTAACCTGTCGCGCAATACGGTTCGCAAGTATTTGAACCAGAGTGATCCGCAGCGTTACCAACGAAGGCAGCAGCCCAAGCCACAGCTGGGCGCCTATGAAGATCAACTGAAGACCTGGCTGGAGCAGGATAGCCAACGCCCGAAAAAGCAACGACGTACCGCCCGCCGTCTGTTTGAGGACCTTCAGGGCGCGGGCTATACCGGGGCTTACGACAGCGTACAGCGTTTTGTGAAGCGCTGGAAACAGGCCCGTCCCGCACTGACCAAGGCCTTTGTGCCCTTGGTGTTCCCTGCCGGTGATGCGGCGCAGTTTGACTGGAGCCACGAACAGGTGGAACTCGGTGGTGTGGTGCAAACCATCAAGCTGACCCATTTTCGTCTGGCCCACAGCCGTCAGCCGTTTCTGGTGGCCTATTTCCGGGAAAGTCTGGAAATGGTCTTAGACGCCCATGACCGGGCATTTACCTTCTGGGGAGGGATTCCCCAGCGGATGATCTACGATAATCCCCGCACCCTGGTGGATGCAGTCAAGGTGGGCAAAGCGCGCCGCTTCAATCGTCAGTTTTTGGCCCTGGCCAATCATTATCTGTTTGAACCGGTGGCCTGCACACCGGCTTCCGGCT
>NZ_JBHNMF010001232.1:0-769 GCF_048562965.1 Thiolapillus sp.
GGACTGGGATGTCCCAAAATCTTTCACGAGGTCGAAGACACGCTTGCCAAATCGTGATTACCCCGAAGGGTGCCGAAGAATGCCCGGAGCTGCTGGAAACGTGAACCGGGCATCGAAACAATTTCGCTTGCATGATGAATAATTTGTTGCTACTCTTAATGCCAAGGGGAAAAACTGCGTACCCCTTACAATCAAAGTCGCAGCACACCATCCGCCCGTCCGGGCATGGCATCCCCCTCCGGGGAAAAGCGGTTCACCCCGTTCTTATACCAGCGGCACGTCCTGGCGTGTTCTATTCCCTGGCCGTTTTGCGCCCAGCGAATAGCGCATGCGTGCGCCTACAGGTTTTTTGGACTTGCCTGCAAGTCCTTAACTAGCGAGAAACCGGAAACGCTAGGCTCTTCGGAGCGAATAAAGATCCGGCAGACACCGACACATCCCAGCCAGTTGTGTCGCGTATAAACCACGGGATGGCGACCCGAATAACACGATCTGGTCAACTGTGTTATCGAAAACTTCCCGACTGACCATTGGGAGGAGCCTGAAAATGGCTATTAAGCTCCCGGCCCCCTAGACCCCTTTGTTGGGTCCAGCGGGGCCATCGGTGCCGGTCTGATCAACCGGTATACCGTTGCCGTGCTTTCGAGTCGGCATAAATTTTCGGGCGTCGATCAACGCCCGGGCCAGCCAGCCTAAAGGTTAGAGACCCAGCCGCCAAGGCTTTGCCGTCTCGGTGAAAACTCCCAGGAGTTCTCACTGATGATGATTC
>NZ_JBHNMF010001233.1:0-766 GCF_048562965.1 Thiolapillus sp.
CAGGCGGCGACCAAGCAGGATGCTGCTTGAGATTGGCCAGGATCTGGGCAATATCACTGGCGTAGGAATACGCTTCCGAGAAGGACAGCCAGACCTTGCGCGCTGTCAGGCGCAGGCGGGCACCGATTTTCAGCCGCTTCAGGCGGATCGTCGTGCTCTGGGCCTTGGCGAACGCCGTACCAGTCAGCCCCCAGCCGACGCAGGCCATGCAGCAGGACATAGGCGAAGGAAGAGAAGTACAGCCGCAGTTGGTTCGCCCGCAGGGTGGCACTGCTGGTGCGATCGGCGAACAGTCCCAGTTGCTGCTCCTTGATCCGGTTCTCCATCTCGCCACGGGCATAGTAAAGATCTTCGTATAAATGTTGGGCATCCGCGTCACGGGTGCTCAGGTTAGTGACGACAAAACGCGGATTGGCCTTGCCCGGCAGGTATTCCGCCTTGCCGATCACCCGCCGTTCACAGGACCAGGATTTGCGCGTGCGGTAGCGGAAGTCACGGAAACACCGGGCGGTCTCGCCGGTGCGCTCACAGGCCAGGCGGGCCGCTTCCATTTCTTTGCCCAAGGCCCGTTGCAGACGCTTGTTGCGCGCCAGACCCAGAACATAGCCCACGTCGTTGGTCTCGCACCAGGCCATGATCGCATCTCGGCAGAAACCCGAGTCTGCGCGAATGATGATCCGCGTCTTTGGCCAACGTGCGCGAATCTGACCCACGATGCGTTGCAATTCGTCCACACTGCCTGATGAGGCATCCTTGTCCGCCGTAC
>NZ_JBHNMF010001234.1:0-766 GCF_048562965.1 Thiolapillus sp.
AGCAGGATGCAGCAATCAGCGTATAGAACAAGCTCTAACGGGCAGTATGAACAAAATAGCAACTTTATTTCACCCGAAAATATACGGTGGAACAATGTTGCTTACTCTAAACTCTAGTACAGGTACTGAGTAAGCGCCAAACAATCAGCCCTCTTGCATCTTTTTGAGAGGCGTTTTCCAGGGTAGAAGCGCTTCGATGTCTTCAACTGTACTGGCCCCACCGATATGCCGCAGCACATGGTAGAGGTAGGCAAAGGGCTCCAGCCCGTTGGCCTTGGCCGTCTCAATCAGGCTGTAGATGGTGGCGCTGGCTTTTGCGCCACGTGGCGTATCGGCAAAGAGCCAGTTCCGGCGTCCCACCGCAAAGGGTCGGATGGCGTTTTCCGCCAGGGCGTTGCTGATGTGCAGTCGCCCATCGGCAAGATAGCCCGTCAGTAGTTCCCACTGGTTGAGGGTGTATTGCATGGCCTTATACGTCAGGCTGTCCCTGGGCACCCGGGTGCTGTTTTTCTCCAGCCAGGCCTTGAGGTCATCGAGCACCGGTTGCGCCAGCTGCTGACGCTGCCGGGTCTTTTTTTCCGGCGGCAGTGTTTCGATCCGCTTCTCGATGGCGTAGAGCTTGCGGATCTTGCCGATGGCCACGTCGGCCTTGCTGACCTTCGTCCCTTTCTTCTTCACGGGCGCCGCTTTGCTGGCTTCGACGAACTTGCGCCGTGCGTGATCCCAGCAGCCGATGCGGGTCAGGCCGTTCTCCCGGCACACCCGG